>USJA01000007.1 GCA_900554875.1 uncultured Clostridium sp.
AAAGGCGAGGGATGAGATGATTAAGATGAGCAGGGATGAATGTGAAAGATAATCTGATTAATGTAATGAGAGTTAATAATATTGATTATATTTCTTTGACTGATTTAGCAAGATATAAAAACCACGATAATCCTGGTGATGTTATTATTAAATGGATGAGTAATAAAAGTTCATTTGATTTTTATTCATTGTGGGAAGAACTTTTTAATGAAAATTTTAAACTAGCGGAATCTCGCGAGTTTAAAAATGGTGCAGCAAACAACTCTTTTACTATGAGTCCATCAAGATGGATAAATGCTACTAATTCTAAGGATTCATTAGTAAGAGAGGAAAATATGATGGTGGAACATTTGCCCACCCAGATATTGCTTTAGAGTTTGCATCTTGGATAGATCCCGCTTTTAAATTATATTTGATTCAAGAATTTGAAAGATTAAAATACAATGAAACGTATCAAGGAAAAATAGAATGGTCAGTAAGAAGAAGTTTATCAAAAACAAATTACAGAATACATACTGATAGCATAAAAGAAAATATTGTGCCAACACTTACTGATAAACAAAAATTATTTGTATATGCAAACGAAGCTGATGTAATAAATGTTGCATTATTTGGAATGACTGCAAAAGAATAGAGAGAGAACAATCCAGAATTAGATGGTAATATTAGAGATTATACTGATATTTTACATTTGGTTGTTTTATCAAATTTAGAAGTGTTAAATGCTAGTATGATAGAAAATAATATTAGTCAAAAAGATAGACTTGAAAAATTAAATATAACTGCTAAAAGACAAATAACTATTTTAGCAAATGATAACAATGTTAGGGGAATAACCAAATTAGATAACCAAAAATTAATTGGAGATACAAATGAATAAGGATTGTATTTATTTAGATATAAAATTTTAAGCAGTGAGGATGAATTTGAAGAATAATAGTTGACTCATAGTTATCATTTAAAATTTTATAAAAAATTACAAGAAGTTATAAGGAAAGGGGGAACATATATGTTTAAACTTCATTCAAAATATAAACCTACTGGTGATCAACCAGAGGCAATAAAAAAATTAGTAGATGGTGTAAAAAGAGGAGATAAAGGGCAGACCTTACTTGGAGTGACAGGGTCTGGAAAAACTTTTACCATTGCAAATGTAATAGAACAGGTAAATAAGCCTACAATAATAATGGCACATAATAAAACACTTGCAGGACAACTTTACAGTGAATTTAAAGAATTATTTCCAGAGAATGCAGTTGAATATTTTATTTCATACTATGACTACTATCAACCAGAAGCATATATTGCATCAACAGACACATATATAGAAAAAGACAGTAGCATAAATGACGAAATTGATAAATTAAGACACAGTGCAACAGCAGCACTTTTTGAAAGAAAAGATGTAATAATAGTATCAAGCGTATCTTCAATTTATTCATTAGGCTCTCCAGAGGATTATTCAAGTTTAGTACTTTCAGTAAGGCCAGGAATGAAAAAATCAAGAGATGAAGTATTAAAAAGGTTAGTTGATATACAATATGAAAGAAATGATATAGATTTTACAAGAGGAAAATTTAGAGTAAAAGGTGATATAGTAGATATATTTCCAGCAGACAAATCGGATGAAATAGTAAGACTAGAATTTTTTGGAGATGAAATAGATAGAGTATGCTTGGTTGATCCAATAACAGGAAAAGTTAAATCAACATCAATGCATGAGTTCATATATCCAAAATCTCACTATGTTATACCTGAAGATAAAATAGAAGATGCAATAGTAAAGATAAAAAAAGAACTTGAAGAAAGATTAAAATATTTTAGAGATAATGGAAAAGTAGTAGAAGCATATAGACTTGAACAAAGGACAAACTTTGATATCGAAATGTTAAGGGAAACTGGATTTTGTCAAGGGATAGAAAATTATTCTGTATATATGAGTGGAAGAGAACTTGGAAGTACACCTTATACACTATTTGATTATTTAGGCGATGATTTTTTAGTTGTAATAGATGAATCACATGTCACAATACCTCAAATTAGAGGAATGTATAATGGAGACAGGGCACGTAAAGAGGCACTTATAGAAAATGGATTTAGACTACCTTCAGCACTTGATAATAGACCGCTAAAATTTAATGAGTGGGAAAAGAAGGCAAAACAAAAAATATTTGTAAGTGCAACACCTGCAGAATATGAAAAAGAACATTCTTGTGATATAGCAGAACAAATTATAAGGCCTACTGGACTTTTAGATCCAAACATTATTGTAAAACCAATAGATGGACAAATAGAAGATTTGATTAATAATATAAACGAAGTAATAGCTAAAAAGGAGCGTGTACTTGTTACAACACTAACCAAAAAAATGGCAGAAGAGCTTACAATGTACTTAGATAAGAAAAATATTAAAGTAAGGTATATGCATTCAGATATAGAAGCCTTAGATAGACTTGAAATAATAAGAGATTTAAGACTTGGTAAATTTGATGTATTAGTAGGAATTAATTTATTAAGAGAAGGACTTGATATTCCAGAAGTTTCACTAGTTGCAATACTTGATGCAGATAAAGAGGGATTTTTAAGAAGTGAACGTTCACTTATTCAAACTATAGGAAGAGCAGCAAGAAATGCAAGTGGAAAAGTAATAATGTATGCTGATGAACTTACAGATTCAATGGAAATAGCTATTAAAGAAACAAATAGAAGAAGAAAAATTCAAATGGAATATAATGAAAAACATGGAATTGTTCCAAAGACAATAAAAAAAGAAGTAAGAGATAGTGTAAAAGCAACTTATAGTGAAGGTGAAAAATCAGAAGATGATATTGAAATTAAAAAGGGAGAGAGTATACAAGAGGCAATAGATAGACTAACTGATGAAATGTTATCTTTTGCAAAGAACTATGAGTTTGAAAAAGCTGCAAATATTAGAGATTTTATAAATGAGTTAAAAGATATGAGGTAAAAAGGTATAGCATACGCTATATCTTTTTTTCTAAGTGGACAAATTTGTAATAAAAGAAATTTTAATGAATATATATATTATAGATGTAAAATCCGAAATTAAAATAAGGAGTGGGATTATGGAAGATTTTAAAATGAACAAAACAGATAAAGTTTTAACAAATCAAAATATTATAATGGAAAATAGAGAAAAAGTATCGGTTACGGGTGTAATCGATATACATAGCTTTGATGATGAATTAGTTATAGCACAAACGGATCTTGGAATTCTTACAATTAAGGGTGATGATTTAAAAATGAATAAATTAAACCTAGAAAATAATGAGCTTATAATTGAAGGAAAAATAATTGCAGTTGCATATAGTGATATAAATAATGCTAAGAAGACTGGTTTTATGAATAAATTATTTAAATAAGAAAGAGAGAAAGTATGTATGTTTCAAACCAAGTTGTTGATTTTATAGAATTTGTATTAATTGGAGTAATTATTGCAAGTATATTTGACCTTTTTAGAGGATATAGAAAAATAAAACACGTAAGTACTGTATCAGTTATGATACAAGATGTTATATACTTTATTATAGTTACAATTATAATTATTTTTAGTATTATCAAACTTCTTGATTCACAGATAAGACTATATGTTTTTTTAGGAATTTTAATTGGCTGTAGTATTTATTTTTCCACTATAAGTAAGTATGTAATGAAAGTTTATATATTGTTTTTTAATATGTTTAAAGAAATAATTTCTACAATATTCTTACCTATACTGCTAAATTTACAAATTATTATAAAATTAGCTAAAAAAGTAAAAAAAATATGCAGAAAATGTTGCAAAATGTTTTTATATGTGATATCTTGTATATGTAAGTTTTTTAAAAACATGTTTAAAGCAAGGCCATTAAGTAAAAAAACAAAAGAGGTTTAAAGTTATGAAAAAAAGTGAAAATGTTGATAATAAAATAAAAAAGAAAAAGAAGATAAGACCAATATTTTTGGTTCTATTTGTCTTTTCTATATATTTTGTATACACATTTATAGAACAACAAGTTCAAATAAATAAATATGACTCACAAATTGAGATGTATAGTGCTGATATTAATAGTAAAAAGCAACTAGTAGAATATTATAATAACCAAAAGGGAAATATTCAAACGGATGAATATATTGAAGATGTTGCAAGAGAGTCACTTGGTTATGTAAAACCATATGAAAAAATATTTGTTGACGCTAATAAATAAAAAAATAAGGCTTGTGATTTAAGTATATCACAAACCTTTTTTTATGCTATTTTGACTAAAGTTATTGTAACTGTTGAACTTGTAGCTGAAGCATCAATTCTTACTTTACTTCCAGAATTATTTATAAACTTTAAATCAAGTGAGCCATAATAAATTGTAGCATCTTTGTCTTTAGGTACATAGTAAACACGTCTGCTATGAGGATGTCTTTCAGTAATATTAAATCCAGCAATTAGGGCACTGTTGTAAAGGGTACTACTTATTTGGCATATACCACCACCAGATACTTTAATTTTCTTTCCATTACTATCAAAGCCAGTAGCCTTTTTAAATCCGCTTCCTTCATCCATTGGCCCAATAGTATTGTTAAAAGAAAATTCAGCACCATCCTCAATAATAACACCGTTTAATTTAGAAATAGCAAGATTTATATTATCTATTCGTGTTTGTTCTTTATCATATAATGTTGTGGTATACGTAGCAATTTGTGTTTCAGAAGCGGGCTTTGTATCAGCCTTTTTTTCCTCAACAACCGGTGCCGCAGGCTTATTATTATTTTTATCTGTTTTATTAGTAGAATTATTATTTACCTCATTTGAATTTTCATTTTCTTTCTTTGTATTATTATCCTCTGTAACCTTATTTTCTTCGCTTTGATTATTAAATAAGTCCACATTTGATGTAAAAATCAAAATAACAGCAGCAATAACAACTGCAATAATGATAATACACATTATAAAAGTAACATGATTTTCCTTAGTATTCATAATAAACTCCTTAAAATATACAAATATTATGTGTAAATTAACTAAAATTATTATATTTGGAGTTATTTTTTTCTTAAATTTCAATTTTTGGATTATATTTGTTAAGCCACATTTCAATTTGAATAAGGTAAGCTAAAGTCTGAGGATATGTCATTAATTGCCCAAACAAGTTTTCTGTTAAATTTTCGCCATGTATAGATATTATATCCTTAACAAAATTTGAATTTATTAGATTATTTATTTTAGAATCTTTATTTTCAATAATTTCAAGCATTTTATTTTCCACTAGTTTTAAATATACAGGATCATAAGTCTTAGGAAAAGGAGATTTTTTTCTATACACAACTTCATTTGGAAGTTCATCTTCAAAAGACTTCCTAAGCAAAAACTTTTCAATAGGAGTATTATTTTCATAAAGTCCAAGTTTCATTCTAGCAGGTAAGTTATATACATATTCGAAAATTCTATGGTCTGCAAAAGGGACCCTAACTTCTAAAGAATTTGCCATTGACATTCTATCTGTACGTTCAATTAAAGTATTCATAAACCATTTTATAGTAAGATAGTTTATATTTCTAAATCTATTTTCGAAATGATCATTTTTATCAAGAATTTCGATATTTTTTAGCGTATTATTTTTACTATTATATATATAATCTCTAAGTGTATTTTCCTCTAAAATACCTGGTTTTAATAAATTACTTCTTAGATTTTCTGAAAGAGCCCATGGAAATCCTTTATTTGAAATTAAATGTTCTTTATAGAACCAAGGATATCCACCAAATATTTCGTCCGAACACTCACCAGATAAACATACCTTAAAACCTGATCTGCTTATGTATTTACAAAATGCAAACATAGAACTGTCAATGTCTGCCATTCCAGGCATATCACGAGCAATCATTGACTTTTCAAGTAAATCAAACAGTTCAGTATTATCAATTTTTATTGTGTTATGATTAGTTTTTAAGAAATCTTTCATTATTTTTACAAAGTCACTATCTTTAGTCATTTGATAATCATTTGCGGTAAAATTCTTATCATTATCCTTAAAATCAATTGAGAATGTAGTAATATCTTTAATATTATCATGAGCAATTTTAGTAAGAATACTAGAATCTAGTCCGCCAGAAAGCATAGAACATATACCAACATCTGATACAAGTTGCCTTTTAGTAGCATCATTTAGAAGATAGTGTATTTGTTCTATAGCATCTTTTGTTGTATCTGTATTTTCTTTAGTTTTTAAATCCCAATACATGTTTTTAATAAGGCCATGCCTTAAGGAATAATTTGCAACAAAACCAGCCTTAATTTCATAAATGTTTTTAAAGAAGGTTCTACCCGGAGTATGTGCAGGACCAAGTCCAAACAATTCCATAATACATTCTTTATCAACAATAGCCTCTACTTTTGGATGCTCAAGTAAACCCTTTATTTCAGATGAGAATATAAAATCTCCTTTACTAGTGATAGTATAAAATAATGGTTTTATTCCGAGCCTATCCCTAGCTAAAAATAAACTTTTATTTGATGTATCATAAATTGCAAAAGCAAAAATACCATTTAATAAATTTACGCAATCATTGCCATAATGTATATATGAATTAAGAACAACTTCGGTATCACAAGAAGTTGAAAATATGTATCCTTTAGAAATAAGGTCATCTCTTAGATCCTTTGCATTATATAGTTCACCGTTATATACAATTACGTACTTATTATTATTAATTTCCTTAATCATTGGTTGGTTTCCATTTTTAACATCAATAATGCTAAGCCTAGCATGACCTAAAGCAACATTTTTATCTATGTAAACATTTTGAGCATTTGGTCCACGTTTTTTTATTTTATCAACCATAGAACATATAATATTGTCATTTTCCACAGGATCCGATTTATTCATAAATCCACAAAAACCACACAAAAAAATCACCCCACATATTCTAGTATATTACAAATTTTCAGTTCTATGCCTATGAGTTTGTTTAATTGGTAGAGTATAAAAATCAGAAACTTATGATTTTTTTAAAACTAATAGATAATTTGAAAGTGGGGCTTGAAAAAGTGTTAAAAATAAGGTATGATATGTGATGAAAGATATTAGAATAAAGATGAGGATGATGTGTTGTTATGAGAATGTATGATATTATAGAGAAAAAAAGAGATAATTATGAGTTAACAAAGGATGAAATTGATTTTTTTATTAGGGAATATTGTGCAGATAGGATTCCAGATTATCAGGTGTCTGCACTTCTTATGGCTATTTTTTTAAATAAACTTACGAAAAATGAACTGCTATATTTGACTGATGCTATGTCAAAGTCTGCTAAGATTCTTGATTTATCAGATATAAAAACTCCTGGTAAATATATTGTAGATAAGCATTCAACTGGTGGTGTGGGAGATAAGGTTACCTTAATTGTTCTTCCAATTGTTGCAGCTCTTGGTGTAGACGTGTTTAAAATGTCTGGAAGAGGACTTGGTTTTACTGGTGGAACAGCTGATAAACTTGAGGCTATAAAGGGATATAATATTAATTTATCACTTGAACAAGCGTGCCATCAAGTTCAAGCAATAGGAGAATGTTTGATTAGTCAAAGTTCTGAGGTTGCTATTGCTGATAAGAAACTATACGCATTAAGAGATACAACAGCTACAGTTGAATCAATTGATCTTATTGCATCATCTATTATGAGTAAAAAACTTGCTCTTGGTGCTGATAAGATACTTATTGATGTCACTGTTGGTAGTGGTGCATTCATGAAAAATTTAGATGATGCAAAAAAACTTGCACATACTTTAGTTGATATTGGAAATATGGCTGGACGTGAAACTAAGGCTATTATTACAAATATGGATCAACCTTTAGGAAGAAATGTTGGTAATGCACTTGAAATTAAGGAAGTTATTTCATTTTTACTTTCTGATGAAACAACATTAAAATCGGAATATTTAAAAGATTTAAAGGATGTTGTTTTTGAAATTGCAGCATATATGGTTAAAATGGCAGGATGTGGTGATAATATCGAAGAAAATAAGTTAAGAATAGAAAATGTTATTACTTCAAAAAAAGCATATGATAAATTTATAGATCTTGTAAAAGCCCAGGGCGGACACATTTGTGAAGTATATATGGATTGGATTGGAATGAACCTTGATATGCCAGTACTTAAAGATAATGTAAAATATATGAAAGAAATTCATGCTCAAAAGGATGGGTATATTGTTTCTATAGACAGTAAAAAAGTGGGCGAAGCACTTGTTTGTCTTGGTGGAGGAAGAAACAAAAAAGATGATGAAATAGATTATGCTGTTGGCTTTGAATTTACAAAAAAAGTTGGAGATAAAGTAAATGAAGGGGATACCATTTTAAAAGTATTGTACAACGATAAAGATAAATTTAATATGGCATTTGATTATTTAGATGATGCAATATATATTGATAGTATAGATGAAGGTTTGGCATTAACTTTAAAGAACAAACCTCATGTTTTGGATATCATAGGTTAGGAGAAAATGTAATGAGAATAATTGCAGGAAAATATAAAGCTAAAGTTATTAATAGTCCAAAGACAGAAAAGACTAGACCAACTCTTGATAGGGTAAAGGAGGCCATGTTTAGTATTTTACTTCCATATACTCTAGACTCTAATGTCTTAGACCTTTTTTCAGGAACAGGAAATTTAGGTATAGAGGCTATAAGTAGGGGGGCAAAATTTGCATGGCTAAATGACTGCTCAAATGTTGCTATTTCTACAATAATATCTAATGTAGAGTTGACTAACACTAAAACTTGTGTTAAAATAACAAAGAAGGATTATATCAAGTGTTTAAAGCAAATTGAAAATCAAGAAATAAATTTTGATATTATATTTTTAGATCCACCTTATGATAGTAAATTTGCACTTGAAACATTAAAATATATATCAGAAAATGAAAGTGTTTTAGCAAAAGATGGAATTATAGTATACGAAACTGATAAAAATTATATGACTAAACTAGAGAAAAAGGGCATTAATTTTGCTAATGAGTATAGCAATTTAGAATGTGTAGATAGTAGAAGTTATGGAAATGTTGTTTTAAATTTTTTTAAATGGAGGTAGAAAAATGGAAATATTTACATTATTAGAAAGTTTAGAGGAAATATTAGAGTCTGGTTCAAAAGTACCTTTTTCTTCAAAAGTCATGGTAGATATTGATGAACTTCGTGATATATTGGAAGATATCAGGTTAAAATTACCCGATGAATTAAAGCAGGCTAAGTGGGTAAAAGAGGAAAGACAAAGAATAATAGAAGATGCTCAAAAAGAGGCGGATAATATTATACAAAATGCTGAGTCTAAAATTGTTACAATGATTGATGAGAATGCTATAACAAAAAAAGCTTTGGCTCAGAAGGAAGAAATAATTGAGAATGCAAATAAAGTATCTAAAGAAATTTGCACAGGTACGCATGAATATGCAAATGCAATTTTAGAGAAGGTTGAAGAGGTATTAAAAGAAACTCTTCAAGTTGTTGAAAATAATAGAAAAGAATTAAACTAAAACACTGAGTAGAGGTTGGTGTAAAAACAAATGGGAAGAAGGAAAACTAGTAATAGTAAAAAAAAGAAGGTATCTAAAAAGGAAGTAAAAACATTTAGTAGTGACTTGCATGGTGGAATTTTGGTTGCTATAGGTATTATTCTTTTTGTTTTACTTACATTTAAAGATGCTGGTGCTATAAGCGACTTTTTAAATAATATTACAAGGGGATTTTTTGGCAATCTTGCCTTAATGGTACCTGTAATAATTGCAATAGTAGGAATTCATGAGATTGCATCTGAAAAGAAGATAAAGCCATATCCAGAAATATATAAGGGGATTATATTATTAGGACTATTATGTTCTATAATTTACTCATTTATGTTATATGATTTAAGTTTATTTGAAAATCCAGTTAAATTTATTGTTGATTCATATAACCAAGGCGTGGATGGAAAAAATATCGTAGGCTTAATAGGTGCAATTGTTGCCACTCCTTTTGTTAAATTGATTGGAACGATTGCTACTAGAATTTTACTTATTTTTGTAACGTTAATTACTTCTTTATGTTTTTTTGATATATCATTTAAACAATTATTTAATGCAATATATAATGTATTTGCATATATAGGAAATGGAATAGCTTATGTATGTTCTATTCTATTTAGAAATGATGGAGAGGATGATGATGAAGAACCTAAGGAAGAAAAATTAACTAGAAAACAAAAAAGGGAACTTGCATTAAAACAAAAAGAACTAGAGGCAAAAATGGAAGAAAAAGGTAGTCCAAATACTGATAAAAATCTTAGACTTGCAAATGCTGAACAATTAGAGTTTGATTTTAATAAGTTAGGTGGAAAACCTGATGAAAAAGGAATGCAAGCAAAACAACAAAGAGATGAGTATTTTAAGAAGCAAAGAGAACAAAAAGAAGATAATAAGGTAAAAGAAGTTTTAACTATAGATCATACAAGACTATCTGAAGAAGAAAATTATTCTTTTCCTTCAATTGATCTTTTAGGAAAATCCAAAGGACAAGAAACGTTTGATAAGAAAGCGATAAGGGATACTGCTGTGAAACTTCAAAAAACATTAGCAAGTTTTGGAGTTGAGGCAAAAGTTACAAATATTACAAAAGGACCTACTGTAACAAGGTATGAACTTACACCAAGTACTGGTGTTAAGGTAAGTAAAATTGTAAATTTATCTGATGATATTGCGTTAAATCTAGAAGCAAAAAGTATAAGAATAGAAGCACCAATACCAGGTAAAGCTGCTGTTGGAATTGAGGTTCCAAATAAGATAGCTGAATCCGTTACTCTAAGAGAAGTAATTGAATCCGATGTGTTTAATAGTGCTCAGTCAAAACTTACTTTTGCACTTGGAAAAGATGCTGCAGGAAATATTTGCGTTGGAGATATTGCTAAAATGCCTCACGTGCTTATTGCTGGTGCTACAGGATCTGGTAAAAGTGTATGTATAAATTCAATAATAGTATCAATTTTATACAAAGCTAAACCTAGTGAAGTTAAAATGATTCTTATAGATCCCAAAATGGTTGAGTTGTCTGGATATAATGGGATACCACACCTTTTAATACCTGTTGTGACAGATCCAAAAAAGGCTGCTGGTGCACTTAATTGGGCTGTGCAAGAAATGGTTAAAAGATATAGTTTATTTGCTTCTGTTGGAGTTAAAGATTTAAAGGGATATAATAAAATTATTGAAAAAAAAGAAGGGGCTAAACTTCCTCAAATAGTAATAATTGTAGATGAATTATCCGATCTTATGATGGTTGCTCCAAATGATGTTGAAGACGCAATTTGTAGACTTGCACAAATGGCAAGGGCAGCTGGAATGCATCTTATAATCGCTACACAAAGACCATCTGTTGATGTTATTACTGGTATAATTAAAGCAAATGTTCCTTCAAGAATTGCATTTACTGTATCTTCTCAGGTTGATTCAAGAACAATACTTGATTCAGCTGGTGCAGAAAAATTACTTGGAAGAGGGGATATGTTATATTTCCCAACAGGTGAAATAAAACCACTTAGAATGCAAGGAGCTTTTATCTCAGAAAAGGAAATTGAAAAAATTGTAGAGTCGATTAAGGAATCAAGCAATTCTACCTATAGTGAAGATATTCTTGAATCTATTGAAAAAGCTGGTAATAACAATTCAAAAGGTGGAAGTGATTCTTCAGATGATGGAGAGGATGCAGATGTTTTACTTGAGGATGCAATTGATTTAGTTGTTGACATTGGACAAGCATCAGCCTCTATGATACAACGAAGGTTTAAAGTTGGACATTCAAGAGCTGGTAGAATAATTGATCAAATGGAGGCAAGAGGTCTTATATCTGGTTATGAAGGAAGTAAACCAAGACAAGTTTTAATATCTAAATCAGAATGGCAAGAACTAAAAATGGGAAATGGTCCTGAAGAAGTTGCTGAAAATAATACCATACCTGAGCAGGAAAATTACACAGGCGAAACAAATGTTATATATGATGGTATGATAATGACAAAAAATATTAATAATAATCAAAATAATGTAAAGTTATAATAGATAGGAGTGTAAAAATGGCAATTAGAACAATTAGACTAAAAGGTGATGAAATACTTACAAAAAAAGCAAAAAAAATAGAAGTGATTGATGAAAAAATAAAAGTACTAGCTCAAGATATGTTAGATACTATGTATGCAAATGATGGAATTGGACTTGCTGCATGTCAAGTTGGAATGCTAAAATCTATGGTTGTATACGATTCTAAATATATAGAGGATACAGATTCAAAAGGAAGAAAGATAACACCTGTAAAAGAACCACATATTCTTATAAATCCAAAAATTACATACAGGTCTAGGGCAATGGTTGAGGTAGAAGAAGGTTGTCTTAGTTTTCCAAATGAATTTAAAAATGTACTTAGGCATGAAAAAATTAAAGTTGAGTATACTGATATTAATGGTAAAAAAGTAGTAAAAACTGTATCTGAAATGGAAGCTGTTGTTATACAGCATGAACTTGATCATTTAGATGGAATTATTTTTTTAGACAGAGCTGAAGAAAAATAAAGTAATATGGAGGTATCATGAAAAAGAAGGTTATAATGGCTGTATTCTTAGTTGGAATACTTTTGATAGTTGGATTTAGCGTTTATGGATTAAATAAATTTTTTAATAGTCCAGAGATGCTTACAAAGAAGTATAGTGAAGAGTTAGGAGATGTAATTTCTCTTGAGGAAAATCAAAAGGTAATAAGAGTCATAAAAGACTACGTTGATAGTGATGATGTTGAAGATTATGTAGTGCTTTATGGTACAGAAAAATACTCAGACGTATCTACTGTAGAAGGTGCTGCACCTAATCTTGAAATGTACTCTGGTGTTGGAATCCAGTATGTAAACGGTGAAAATTCCGAGGTTATAAAATATGATACAGGCAAAACTTTTGATGTAAATGTTGAAATGTCAGTTGAAATTGATTCAGATAATAATTATATTTTTATAGCTGATGCAAATAGTGGAAGTGCATGTCTAATAAAATTAAATGACGATAAAACTTTTACTGATTTAATTAAAGAAAGTTTAGGCGATGAGCCAAAAGGATATATGGTATCTTCAACATGGGATACTACCAACTCATCAAAACTAAAAATTAAACTAGACAAAGGTGATATTTCATATTTGCCTGAAAAAACAGATGAATATATATTAGATTATACCAATACAAAAGTAAGTCAAAACTCATATAGACAAAAATATGTTATGAATAAGTTTAATTATTTTGTAACTGAAGAAATAAAAAATGATAAAGATAGTAAGAAGTCGTCTGATAAAGTATCAAATACAGTTGTAAATAATGCTCCTGAAACATCTGATACAACAGGTGTTATTGATGATAATGACTCGGAAAAGCAAAATGATACATCAAAAATTGATATTACAAAAAATTCAGATACAAAGAGAATACAAATAGTTGGTGTGCAGAATATTTTATATTTAAATGCAACATCTAGTGATGTTAAAAATGATTATAAAAAGGCAGAGGGAAAAGTTAAAACTATATTTGAAATAAAAGATGGAAAGTTAGTTGTTTCAGATGTTGTAGTAGAAAAATAATAAGTTAATGGTGCTTTTGAACTTTTAAGTTTAAAGACAGTTTGTATAATGAGGTGTTTAAAATTAATAGTAGTGTAATTGTTATATTCTTATTGCTCATATTATTAGTATTTTATTTAAATAATAGCTTGTATAGAAAATTAAGAATAACAAAAATTAATAAAAAGCGAGGTGTAAAGAGAATTATGCCAAAGGAATTAATAAAAGAGTTTATTGGTAAAGTATGTTCCATTTCAATATTTAATGATAGTTTTGGGGTTTGTGGAAAAATAGTAGCAGTAGAAGATAATTGGATAAAGGTTATTCCATATAGAAATAAAACAGAAATAAAATTAATTAATGGAGATATGATAAGAGATATTTCGGTTATGCCCGATAAATATCAAAACAAAGTGTAGGTTTAAAAGACTCATGATACCATATGGTACCATGAGTCTTTTTTCCTGGATAAAAATTCTTATATTCGTTGACTTAAAAACTAATGTTTGATATAATTAGAGAGAAAAAAGAGGTAATAATATGATAGAAGATAGAGTTGTATCGCCAGAATATATTGAAGATGAAGAAGAACAAAAAGAAGAATTTACTTTAAGACCTAAATTTTTTGAAGAATATATAGGGCAAACTAAAGTCAAAAATAATTTAAAGGTATATATTGAATCTGCAAAAAAAAGAGGTGAAGCATTAGATCATGTCTTGCTTTATGGACCTCCAGGTCTTGGAAAAACTACACTTGCAACAATTATATCCAATGAGATGGGAAGTAATATTAAAGTAACTTCAGGTCCTGCTATTGATAAGGCAGGTGATTTAGCTGCAATTCTTACAAACTTACAGGAAAATGATGTTTTATTTATTGATGAAATACATAGACTTAACAAATCAGTGGAAGAGGTGCTATATCCAGCTCTTGAAGATTTTGTTTTAGATATTGTTATAGGTAAGGGACCATCTGCAAGATCAATAAGGCTTGATCTTCCTAAATTTACCCTAGTTGGAGCTACAACTAAAGCAGGTTCGTTATCTTCTCCATTAAGGGATAGATTTGGTATAATTCATAAGCTAGAGCTATACAAGAATGAGGAACTTTCTAAAATTATTGAAAGAAGTGCTGAATTACTTGAAATTAAGATTGACGAAGATGCAAGTATGGAAATAGGTTCAAGATCTCGTGGTACTCCAAGAATTGCAAATAGACTTTTAAAAAGAGTAAGGGATTTTGCACTTGTAGAGGAAAAAGATACAATAGATTATGACATTGCAAAAAAAGCTTTAGATAGGCTTGAAATAGATGAAATTGGACTTGATAATTCTGATAGAGAAATGCTAAGTACAGTAATAACAAAATTTAATGGAGGCCCTGTTGGTCTTGATACTCTTGCTGCCTCAATTGGTGAGGATAGAGATACAATTGAAGATGTATATGAGCCATATCTTATGCAAATTGGTTTCCTTACAAGATCTCCAAGGGGAAGGATGGTTACAAAGCTTGCATATGAACATTTAGGATATGAGTTTAATGATAATTAAGAGGTAGAGTTTTTATGGAAAATGAACTTAAAATTGGTGGTATTTATAGACATTTTAAAGGAAAAGATAAATTATATAGAATTGAAAAAATAGCTATAAATAGTGAAACTTTAGAAGAATATGTTGTTTATACCGCACTTTATGGGGACAAGAAAACATGGATTAGACCTAAATATATGTTTTTTGAAAAAGTTCCTGAAGGAAAAGAAAACCCAAATGGTCAGGAGTACAGATTTGAGTATATAGGAGATGAATTATAATTTGAGAAAGTTACTTATGCATTGCTGTTGTGCACCATGTTTTACATATATAGAAAATGATATAAAACTAAATGGAATATTAAATGAAGATGGAAGAAAAGAAGAGGTTGATCTTACTGCCTGTTTTTATAATCCTAACATTCATCCAAAAGTAGAATATGAAAGAAGGAAAAATGCTTTTACCAAATTTTGTAAAATAAAGGAATGTAAAAACGTAATAATTGATGAGTATAACATGAAGGAATATGTAAGATTTGTAGTAGAAAATGTAGGAAAGGATAAGGAATTTAAATCAAGGTGTGAGTATTGCTATTATATGAGACTAAAAAAAGTATTTGAATATGCAAAAAAAAATGGATTTGATCTAGTCGCTACTACTCTTACCATAAGTCCTTATCAAAATCACTCCTTAATTGAAGAAGTAGGTAGAAAACTTGAAAAAGAATATGGAGTTACATATCTAACAACTGATTATAGAAAACACTTTAGAGAAGGGCAAAATATGGCAAGAAAACTTGGAATATATATGCAAAAATATTGTGGATGTATATTTTCTTTTGAAGAAAGGTATAATACTCTTGAATATTCCAAACCAATGTTACCGGATGAATATGACACGTCATCAAAACAAAGATTTGAAGTAAAAAAAATAGAAAATAAGTATGAATATATGGACTTATTTTTAGAAGCTGATCCATCAGAAACTAATATACGTAAGTATTTGGATGTTTCAGATGTTTATGCGTTAAAAATTGATGAACAGATAGTTTCTTTAGCTGTTATCCTTCACATTGATAGAAATACATTAGAATTAAAAAATTTAGTTACTAAAGAAGAATATAGAGCAAAAGGTTATGCTAAAAGTTTGTTAAAATTTTTATGTGGTAATTATAAACAAAAATTTAATAAAATGATAGTTGGAACATCAGAAAACAATATTCCATTCTATGTAAAACAGGGATTTGATAAATATGAAAAAACTATTAAAAATTACTTTGTTGATAATTATGATAAAGAAATATGGGATGGAAATTTACGTTGTATTGATATGTATTATTATTCAAAAGATTTAAAGAAAATAAATAGTAAGTAATTAAAAAATGGAGGCCTGAAGAATGGAAAATAAAATAATAAATAGAACAATTAAAAAAGTTGAAGGAGATTATATTAATAAATCAAGTGAATTAGTAGAAAAGGTTTTTACCGATCACCAAGACGAAAAAGAGGGAAAATTAGTAAGAGCACTTGTAGAAGAAATACGTTCAAAAAAATATTATGTTCCAGATTTAGATTTAATGGCTGTAAATGATGATGGAGAAATAATTGGATATGCAATGTTTTCGAGATTTAATCTAGAAGGAAGATATGAAGATGAGTTATTAATATTAACTCCAGTGGCTGTGAGAACGGATTTACATAGACAGCATATTTCAAAAGACATTATAGAATATGGTTTTGAAAAAGCAAAAAAGATGGGATTTACAGCTGTATTAGTAGAAGGAAATCCAGATAATTATAAGTCAAGAGGTTTTGTAACATCATCAGATTATGGAATCGTTCCAGGTAAAAACATGCATTTACCTAAAATAGAGTGCCTTATGATAAAAGAACTTATACCAGGAACATTGGAAAGAATGCACGGAACAGTTGATTATGGTATGTACAGGACTTTATTAGGTAATGAAAAAGAGGAAATAACTAGATAGTGTGTCAGAATAAGAGTTAAGATATTTGAAAGTATATATAGGTAAAAGAAATAAAGATTAAACAGATAAACAAGTAATAAAAAATATTGAAAAAATAAATAATTAGACTCCATTAACTGATGAAGAATGGCATAATTTAAATTTTCTTTGTTGTAACAATGGCTATATTTAAATATTAAAATTCGTGTTAAAACATATTAAATCTTTTGATAATGTTAAAACGTATATGATTCATAATGTATATGGTGGAAATTAAAATATCAACGAACAAAGAATTGAAACTTTAAAAGATAATGCTTCTCACACATTAAATATTACTGGTAAAAACATAATAAAAAAAGATCGGAAGAGCACA
>USJA01000008.1 GCA_900554875.1 uncultured Clostridium sp.
TATGTTATAATATGTAAAATAAAGGAGATAAAATTATTATGAAAACAAGCGATTTTGATTATTATTTGCCAAAAGAATTAATAGCACAAACTCCACTAAAAAATAGGGAAAAAGCAAGAATGATGTTACTTGATAAAAAAACAGGAAAAACATCAGATGAAATATTTGAAAATATAGGAAAGTATTTAAAAGAGGGAGACACTTTAGTATTAAATGACACAAAGGTAATGCCAGCAAGAATATTTGGACACAGAGATGGAAAAGAAGAAGCTATTGAAGTACTCCTACTAAAACAAAATGAAAATGACAGATGGCAATGTTTGGTTAAACCTGGAAAAAAGATGAAAATAGGAACTGAAATAATATTTGACGAGAAATTATTAAGAGCAGAAGTAAAAGATATACTAGAGGATGGACAAAGAGTAATAGAATTTAAATATGATGGAATATTTAATGAAATATTAGATAAGTTAGGTACAATGCCACTACCACCGTATATAACAGAAAAATTAGAAGATAAAAGTATGTATCAAACAGTATACTGTAAACACGTAGGATCAGCCGCAGCACCAACTGCAGGATTACATTTTACAGAAGAAATATTAAAAAAACTTGAAAATGATGGAATAAATATAGTATATGTAACACTTCATGTAGGACTTGGAACATTTAGACCCGTAAAAGTCGATGATGTAACAAAGCATCAAATGCATAGTGAATATTTCGTAATAGATGAGAAGGCATGCGATGTAATAAATAATACAAAAAAACAAGGCGGTAGGGTAATAGCAGTAGGGACAACTTCATGTAGGGTACTAGAAAGTGCAACAGATGATGACGGAATAATACATCCTATGGCAAAAGATACCAATATATTTATATATCCAGGTTATAAATTTAAAATGTTAGATGCACTAATAACAAATTTTCATTTACCTGAATCAACATTAATTATGTTAGTATCAGCATTAGCAGGAAAAGAACACATAATGCAAGCATATCATGATGCGGTGGAAAAAAAATACAGATTTTTTAGTTTTGGAGATTGTATGTTTATCTATTAATTCAAAACTTATTTTTTATAATAATAATTTTTTACATAATATTGTTTAAAAAATTGGAGGTGAAAAAATGAAAGAATGGATCAGAAAAACATTAGCAATAATTGTAATTTTTTCTGGAGTATACTTTGCATTATTTAATATTATAAATATTGATGAAAGTGCAAATGTACCAAATAATGCAAAAATTGTAACACATGCAGATAAAAAGCTTGCAGTTGCGGCACTGAGTGTAATTGGAACTTCGGTTATTTTGGAAGTAATCACAATCATCATGTTTATAAACAAAACTGTGAGTTCAGAATCATTTAAACTTAATCTTATTAAATTAATATTATTAACAATTACATTTATTATAGTTTGTGGACTTTCGTACTATATATACTTAGCAAAAAGTATCACAAGAATAGTGTATGTATAAGGAGGAAAAATGGAAGCATTAAACTTTGAAATAAAGAAAATAGAAAAAAATACAGGTGCAAGACTTGGTGTATTACATCTCCCACATGGAGATGTTGAAACACCGGTATTTATGCCAGTTGGAACACAAGCTACTGTAAAATCTATGACACCTGATGAAATGAAAGAGATGATTAATTCACACATTATTTTATCAAATACGTATCACCTTTTTTTAAGACCAGGTGCAGAACTTATAAAAGAGGCAGGAGGATTACATAAATTCATGAACTGGGATAGAAATATTCTAACAGATAGTGGTGGATTTCAGGTCTTTAGTTTAAGTAAAATTAGAAAAATAACAGAAGAGGGAGTTGAATTTAGATCACATATAGATGGATCAAAGGAGTTCATGGCACCTGAGGATTCAATGTATGTTCAAAACTGTTTGGGATCAGATATTATGATGGCTTTTGATGAGTGTGCACCTTATCCTGCAACATATGATTATGTTCAAAAATCCATGGAAAGAACTTTAAGATGGGCTGCTCGATGCAAAGATTATCATAAAAATACGGAAAAACAAGCTTTATTTGGTATTGTGCAGGGAGGTATGTACGAAGACTTAAGAAAGATAAGTGCAAGAGAAACTGTAGATATTGGATTCCCAGGATACGCTATAGGGGGAATAAGTGTAGGTGAACCTAAAGAAGAATTTTTAAGAATACTTAGATATACAACTCCACTTCTACCAGATGATAAACCAAGATATTTGATGGGAGTAGGTACGCCAGACTATTTAATAGAAGCTGCACTTGCAGGAGTAGATATGTGTGACTGTGTACTTCCAACGAGAATGGCAAGAAATGGTAGTGCATTAACTCATTATGGAAAAGTAAACATGTTAAATGCGTGTCATACAAAAGATTTTACAACACTAGATCCAGAGTGCGATTGTTATACATGTAAAAATTATACCAGAGCATATATACATCATCTATTTAAGGCAAAGGAAATTCTAGGAGCTCGTTTACTTTCAATTCATAATTTAAGGTTCCTTGTAAATTTGATGGAAAATGTAAGAGAGGCAATCAAGGAAGATTCACTTTTGGAATTTAGAAATGATTTTTACAAAAAATATGGATATATAAAATAATTGAATAAAGTTTATTTTATAATACAAAATATTATTAGAAATGAGGATTAATATGGCAAATAGTGTGAAAAGGAAAGGCGAAAAAAATATTTTCATCACCATTTTAAAGGTTCTTATTGTCGTTTTCTTATTCTTAATTCAAATAGTTGGGATGATACTTTTATACACGACAGCTCATGCTATATATATGTATGCAAGAGTAGTTTATATTTTGGCTAAGGTAGCAACTGTACTATATATAATTTATCATCATGATAGTGCTGCATACAAAATTTCCTGGATAATATTTATAGCATTTGTACCAATAGTTGGTATACTTGCATATATTCTTTGGGGAAGAAGTAAAATGAGAATGAAAAAGGAACTTGAAATAAGGAAAGTGAGAGTATATTCGGAAAATTTACTTCAGAATTCCAAAAATATATTAGGAAAGGTCAAGGAAAAAGATAAATACAAATATAATCAGATAGAATATATGACAAAAATTTCAGGGTATCCTTTATATGAAAATGGTGGAGTTGAATATTTTGATATAGGAGAAAAATTTTTTGATTCACTAAAAAAAGACTTAATGAAAGCAAAGAAATATATTCTAATTGAATTTTTTATACTAGAAAAGGGAAAACTATGGGATGAAGTTTTAGCAATTTTAAAAGAAAGAGCAAAAAATGGTGTTAAGATACAAATTATAGTTGATTCATTAGGATGTCTTTTTAAAAATAATAAGGGAATAAAGGAAGAACTAGAAAAAGCAGGAATTGAAATGTATAAATTTAATCCATTTTCTCCTGTAATCAGTGGCTATATTAATTATAGAGATCATAGAAAAATAGTAGTAATTGATGGAAAATATGGATATACTGGAGGAGTAAATATAGCTGATGAATATGTTAACCTAATATCTAAGTTTGGGCATTGGAAAGATGTGGGAATTAAGCTAGAAGGTGAAGCAGTATGGAGTTTTGTTATAATGTTTTTAAGAAATTTGGAAACAATAAATAATCAGAATATTGATTATGATTGGTACAAAAAAAAGATAAAAGCTGAAAAAAATAACAAAGGCTATGTACTTCCACTTGCAGATGGACCAGATAATAGAAAATTACCAATTGAAAACACATATATTCAAACTATAAACTATGCCAAAGATTATGTATATATGACAACACCTTACTTTGTAATAAGTGAACAATTATTAACGGCAATATTAAATAGTGCAAGGGCTGGTGTAGACGTAAGGTTAATTGTTCCACATATACCTGATAAAAAGTTAGTATATCTTGCTACTAGGTCATATTATGAAGTATTGTTAGAAGCAGGAGTAAAAGTATATGAATATAGACCAGGTTTTATACATTCAAAGACTTTCGTTGCTGATGATAATACCTCTATAGTAGGAACAGCAAATTTAGATTTTAGAAGTATGCATCTAAATTTTGAAGACATAGTATGGACATACAATACTGGTGAAGAAGAAAAAGTAAAACAAGACTTTCAGAGAATGCTTGCAAATTGTAAGCAAATTGAACTTGATAGTTGGAAGCAAAGATCAAGACTAATTAAAATATCAGAGGCTGTTGTCGCGGCTTTTGCTCCAATGCTATAATGAACATAAATTAATTTTATAATATTTTATTATTTATTCTTAAAGTAGGAAAAATATGTATTAATATAAAATACATAAATCCAGCTTTAAGATTTTTTTTAGTTTTGCAAGGCTTTAAAATTTTAAATTAAAACACTATTATTGAATGTTTCTTACATATTTAAAATTGCATATAAGGGAGGCGTAGAGAATATATTGTAGGGTGATGTATTTTGTTTATGGGTTTACATTATTTTACGAGAGGATGTGTGTAATATGAAAATTTGTGTGCTAGGTACAGATGATAGAAGTAAATTTTTGAGAAAACTTTATTTGAAAGAAGAAGGTAGGTTGGCTAGTTTTGAGGATGCAGATATTGTTATTGGTCCTACACCTTTTTCAAAAGATGATGTAAAGATAAGTGGTGAATCATTAACTTGTGATGAATTAATTGAAATTTTAAAGAATTCCCCCAAGGTGTTATATGCAGGTTCAATTTCTAATAATATGAAAACAAAATTAAAAAGAAAGAAAGTAAATTATTTTGATATTTTAGAGCAAGATGGAGTGGCTATTCTAAATGCAATTCCGACTGCAGAAGGGGCTATATCTGTTGCAATGAATATGACAGATTGTACAATACATAATTCAAATTCCTTAGTACTAGGATATGGTAATATTGGGAAAATTCTTTCAAAAATGTTATATGGTATAGGAGCAAATGTTTATTGCGAAGCAAGAAACAAAAAAGATATTGCTTTTATTAATGCAATGGGATATAATAGTATTAGTTTAGAAGAAATTGATAAATATTTAAGCGATATGGATATTATATTTAATACGATTCCAAGTTTAATTTTAGATGAGAAAAGGCTCAGATTACTTAAACCTGACTGTGCTATTATTGATCTTGCTTCAAGTCCAGGTGGTGTAGACTTTTCAGCAGCTAAAGATCTCAATATAAACACTACATGGGCTTTAGCACTTCCAACAAAAATTGCACCTAAAACAGCTGCTTTATATCTAAAAAATATTATCGATAAACTTATTAAGAAGGGATGATTATATGAATGAACAAAGAGGAACTTTAATTGATGTTAAGAGTATTGTTGAAAATAAAAAGCTTAATTTGAAGAGAAAAGTAAATGAACTAAAGAGAAAAAAAATTGTACCTAAACTTGCAGTTATTTTAGCTAATGATTTGGATGCTTCGAGAATTTATGTAAGAAAAAAAAGGGAAATGTGCAGAGAACTTGGAGTTGAAGAGATAGAGTATATGCTTGATGAAAATACTTCAACAGATAAAGTTCTTGAAATAATTGAAAGATTAAATAGTGACGATACAGTCCATGGAATTCTAGTTCAACTTCCTGTTTTTAAACATCTTGATGAGAGAAAAATTTTAGAGAGCATCTCACCTAAAAAAGATATTGATGGCTTTCATCCTCTAAACATAGGAAAGTTGGTTATGGGGAACCCTGGAGTAGTTGCTTGTACTCCAAGAGGTATAATGTCAATCATTGAAAGTACAGGTGTTGATCTTACATCTAAAACTGCTGTTGTAGTTGGTAGGAGTATTATAGTTGGAAAACCTGTTTCAGCACTTTTATTAAATAAAAATGCTACTGTTATAACTTGTCATTCTAAGACAAAAAATTTAAAAAAATACACAAAAATGGCTGATGTATTGGTTGTTGCTGCTGGTGTTCCACATCTTGTAACTAGCGATATGGTAAAGAAAGGTGCCATAGTTATAGATGTTGGTATAAATAGGATAGATGGTAAAGTTGTAGGAGACGTAGATACTGAAAATGTTTTAAATGTTGCTAAATATGTTACTCCTGTGCCTGGTGGAGTTGGAATTACTACAGTTATTTCATTACTTGAAAATTTAATTGATATGGCTTCATTATAAAGAAAAAATCGGATGAATTTCATCCGATTTTTATAGCTTATTTTTAATACATGGTGGTAAATCGAATATGAATTTACCAGTATCTTTCAACAAATTGATGGGGTAGTAAATGACTCCCGTATTGTCCGTTTTAAAGATAAAATTTTGGCCTTTAAGAATTTCTATTCTTTCCCCCTCTTTTTTATCTTCTTCCTTTTGTAAGTAGTTGTATCTAATTCCATTATTTCCTTGAGTTTTTAAAAACATGCATACAATATAAAAAAGCACATTTACTCCAGAAATATGAATAAATTTACCCGTAGTGTATTTTTCAATATCCATTGAACAAATATACTCATCATTAACTTTGTAAAGTACATTTCTACCTTTTTCTTTTGACACGAAAAGAACCTTTCTCGGGTTATTTAATATAAAAGACTTACAGTTATCAAAAAGTTCTTTATACATATAAGTACATCTCCTTATCTAATTTTATCTAAGTGTATATAATTTAACTCATATATATATATTATCACATTATGTAAAATTTGTAAAGAAAAATAAGGAATTTTACTGATTATTTTAAAAATAAAATATACATTGTGAAAACAAAGTGAAAAGTTTAAGGTTATTTTGTAAATTAATTGACTTAATTTTAACAGTTTGATATAATAGTCACGTAAGTTTTTTATATATAGGTTTAGCCTTAGTGGCAGAGGAAGGATATGATGTTTTATGTTAAAGAAAATGAATTTACCAAATAAACTTACAATGCTAAGGATGCTGTTAGTTATTGTATTTGTTGTATTTATGTGTATACCAACAAAATTTGTATGGGCAAAGTATGTTTCACTTGGAGTTTTTGTCTTAGCGTCTATTACAGATTTTCTTGATGGGTATATTTCAAGAAAGAAAAATTTGGTTACAAAATTTGGAAAAATAATGGATCCTCTTGCAGATAAAATGCTTGTGGCTTCAGGATTTATATTAATCGCAACAGCAGGAATAATTCCTGCATGGATGGCAGTTGTAATTGTTTTAAGAGATTTTTTTGTAACAGGTCTTAGAAACTTTGGTGCTGATAAAGAAAAAGACCTTGCAGCTTCACTTAGTGGAAAAATTAAAACAGTATTTCAACTTTTAGCAATTATTCTTGCACTTGTTGGAACATATAATTTTGGTGATTTTGTAACTAATTCTCTAGTTATGACTCCAATGGAGTTATTAATAAATGTAGGAATGACAGTTTCAGTTGCTGTATCCGTTCTTGCAACAGTATGGTCTTTAATTGATTATATTGCAAGATTTAAAGATACAATTAATGTAGATGAATAGAAAAATAAATAATATTTTGTTGAAAAAAGTAATATGGCAAAGATATATATCTTGCCACATTACTCTTTTTGGCGTTATATAAATTTTAGCAAATTAAACATAGGGGGTATATATGGAAAGTGAACAATTAAGTCTTTTTAATGATGGAATAAAAGAAGAAATTGAAAAATTAAGAAAAGAATTGGAATATCATAATAAAAAATATTATGATGAAGATAATCCAGAAATTAGTGATTTTGAATATGACAAATTAAGCTTAAGACTAAGAAAACTTGAAAAAGAACACCCTGAATATGCAAATGAAAATTCTCCTACTAAGAAAGTAGGGGGACATGCCAAAAATATCTTTTCACAGGTAAAGCATGATGTCCAAATGCAAAGTTTACAAGATGTTTTTTCATATGATGATGTGAGAGAATTTGTATTTAAGATGCAGGAGGAATATGGAGAAGATATTGAGTTTACAGTTGAAACTAAAATCGATGGACTTTCTGTTTCACTTGAATATGAAAATGGAGTTTTAGTTAGGGGATCTACAAGAGGAGATGGATTTGTAGGTGAGGATGTTACTGAAAATCTAAAAATGGTTAATGGTATTCCAGAAAAACTTTCTACCAAGGATACTTTTGAGGTAAGAGGGGAAGTTTATTTGCCAAGAAAAGAGTTTGAAAACATTAATAGAAAGTTAGAGGAAAGTGGAAGGCAAATTCTTGCAAATCCAAGGAATGCTGCAGCCGGTACTTTAAGACAACTTGATTCAAAACTGGTAAAGCAAAGGAATTTAAGTATATTTGTATTTAACTTACAAAAAGGAAAACAATTTGTTACGCACTCAGAGAGTATTGAGTATATAAAAAATACTGGAATAAAAACAATAGAATATATTAAGGTATGTGTTGGAATTGATGAGGTTTTAAATGCAATTAAGGAAATTGGAAATCTAAGAGATGGGCTTCCTTATGATATTGATGGTGCCGTTGTTAAGGTAAATGACCTTAAAATAAGAGAAGAGGCAGGAACTACTGTAAAGGTACCTAAATGGGCAGTTGCATATAAATATCCTCCTGAGCAAAAAGAAACAAAGCTTGTTGATATAAAAGTACAAGTTGGAAGAACAGGTCAAGTTACCCCAATGGCAATTCTTACTCCTGTAAGATTAGCTGGATCTTTAATTTCTAAGACTACACTTCATAATTTTGATTATGTTAAACAAAAAGATATAAAAATAGGAGATACTGTTGTTATCCAAAAAGCTGGAGATGTAATTCCTGAAGTAATTAGTGTTGTTAAAAATAAAAGAAATGGTGACGAAATTGAGTACAATATTCCTACTCTTTGTCCTGTTTGTGGAGAGAAACTTGAAAAGATAAATGATGAGGTTGCACTTAGATGTACAAATAATGAATGCCCTGCTCAAACATTTCGTTCTTTAGTTCACTTTGCTTCACGTGACGCAATGGATATTTCTGGACTTGGTGATGCCATAGTTGAACAATTGATTGATAATAAACTTATAAAAGATATTGCAGATATTTATTATTTGAAGTATGAAGATATTGTAAAACTTGATAGATTTGCACCAAAGTCAGCTAGAAATTTAATTGATGCAATTGAAAAAACTAAAAATAACTCACTTGATAAGTTGTTATTTGGCTTTGGAATGAGACATATTGGTAAAAAAGCTGCTAGAGTACTGGCACAAAATTTTGACAATATTTATATGATAAAAAAAGCAAGTTTTGAAGAAATAAACGGCCTTGATGACTTTGGGGAAATTATGGCTAAGTCTGTTGTAGAATTTTTTTCAAAGGAACAAACTGATAATTTAATTGAAAAATTAAAAAATGCAGGAGTGAATTTGGAAGGTATGAAAAAAGAACTTGATTCTGAAATCTTAAAAGACAAAACTTTTGTAATAACTGGCTCTTTTGACGGCTATTCAAGAAGTGATATAACTAAACTCATAGAAAAAAATGGTGGTAAGGTATCAGGAAGCGTTTCTAAAAAAACAAGCTTTTTAGTTTCAGGTGAGGATTCAGGAAGCAAATTAATTAAAGCTGAGTCGTTAAATGTACCTGTTATCTCAATTCAGGAGTTAGAAGAAATGGTAGAAGCAATAGATAAATAACGTATTACAAATATGAAAGAAGGTAAAAATATGAATCTACTTACAGAAAATTTAAAAAAAGTAGATATGTTTAATGATATTTTAAAACAGATAAAAAATGAAGAGAAAAGTTTTTCTTTCAAAAATATAACAGATATTCAAAAAGCATATTATGTATATAGTTTGACATCGATGGATAAAAAAAGTAGTGTTGTAATCTGTAGTAATGTACTTACTGCAAATAAAATGATACAAGATTTAAAATTCTTATCCGAATTTGAAATTGTTTATTTTCCAGCGAAATCTGTTGTGTATTATGATATAGAGGCTCAAAGTAGAGAAAACCAAAATGATAGAATGTATGCAATGACCAAAATAATGGATAATTCAAAGAAGATTGTTGTAACAACTATTGATGCACTTATGTTGCCTATGAGTAGTAATGATTTAAAGAGTAATGAAAATATTTTATTAAGAAAGGATGATATAAAGAATTTTTCTGAGCTAGAAAAAGAATTGGCTAAGCTTCGGATATGAAAAGTCAGATAGCGTTGAGGGAAAGGGGCAATTTGCAGTTCGTGGAGGAATAATAGACGTTTTTGCCGTGGAAAATGATATGCCTGTTAGGATTGAATTTTTTGGAGATTGTATTGATAGTATAAGGACATTTGATGCATTAACACAAAGAAGCATTTCATCCCTTAAGGAGGTTTCAATATCCCGTGTTTCTGATATTGTAATAACATCTGATATGTTAGATGATATTACATCAAGTCTTGAAAATATTGTACAAAAAGGAGACATAAGTGATATATTAAGGGAGAATATTAGTAAGGATATTGAACTTATAAAAAATGGTATTCTTGATAATTTTATAGATAAATATTTTAATTTAATTGTCAAGAATCCTTGCTTTTTTACCGATTATTTGAAAGATTATAATATTTTTATAGATGAGCCAGAAAATTGTAAGAAAAAGGCGGATAGTGTATGTTATGAAAATACCGAGACTTTAAAAATATTAGAAGAACGTGACTATATGCATATTCCTTTTGCAAATAGATATATATCATATGATGATGTGATAAAGCGTGTATCAAAAATTACCAATATATATATGCAAAAACAGGTATTTGATAATAGTATTAATAAAAATAGGAAAGTTTTTGATTTTAACTCAAAGGAGATGTTCTTTTATAAAAGTTCATTTGAAACATTACTTAATGATGTAAGAGCTTTGAAGAATAAAAAGAAGCTTTTAGTTTTTCCAAGTGAGGTAAGGGTCGAACAAGTTAAAAATTATCTTTTAGACAATAATGTTAATGTTGAGGTACTCGATAATATCTGGAGAGAGGAAAATTTAAAAAATTCAAAGGTATATATTACATATGGAATTATATCAGGTGGATTTTACTCAAGTATTCAGGATCTTGTTGTTATTGCTGAACCAGTAAGTGGTACAAACATAAAAAGAAAGACCAGAAAAGAATTTTCAAAAGGAACAGATATTGAAAGTTTTGAGGATCTAAAAATTGACGATTTCGTTGTACATGAAAATCATGGTATTGGTATATATAAAGGTATTTCAAGTATAAATGTTCAAAATATTGTAAAAGATTATATAAAAATTGAATACGCAAATAAAGGCATACTTTATGTTCCAATAAATCAGCTTGATTTGGTTAAAAAATATGTATGTGATGATAGTTCAAAGCCAAAAATTAATTCCCTTGGTACAAAGGAATGGGAGAGAACTAAGAAAAAAGTAACAGCACATGTTGAAGAAATTGCAAGAGAACTTTTATCGCTTTATGCAAAAAGGGAGAAAAATCCAGGTTATGCTTTTTCAACAGATACTCCTTGGCAAAAAGAATTTGAAGAATCATTTAAGTATGACTTAACTGATGATCAAAAACAAGCTGTTGCTGAAATAAAGGAAGACATGGAATCTCCAAGAGTTATGGATAGACTTCTTTGTGGAGATGTTGGCTATGGTAAAACTGAAGTTGCTCTTCGAGTCACTTTTAAGGCGATTATGGATAAAAAGCAGGTTGCATATTTAGTTCCAACAACTGTGCTGTGTTTACAACAATATCGTACTTTTAAAGAGAGAATGGAAAAGTTTGGTATAAGAGTTGAGATGTTAAGTAGATTTAAAACTAAAAAAGAACAAACTGATATATTAAAAGATTTAGTTGATGGTAAAATTGATGTATTGATTGGAACACATAGAATTCTTTCAAATGATGTATTTTTTAAAGATCTAGGACTTTTAATAATAGATGAAGAGCATAGGTTTGGAGTAAAAGCTAAAGAAACTATAAAGAAGATAAAGGAAACAGTTGACGTATTATCTATGACAGCAACTCCTATTCCAAGAACACTTCATATGTCTATGGTGGGAATAAGAGGAATGAGTACTTTAAATGAACCTCCACTAGAAAGGTTACCCGTCCATACATATGTTATGGAATATAATGACACTGTGATTAAGGAAGCCATTGAAAAAGAATTGTTAAGAGATGGACAGGTATTTTATTTAAATAATAGAGTTGAGGGAATAGAAGAGCTAGTTAACAAAGTCAGAAGTTTAGTTCCAAATGCAAGAGTTGAATATGCACATGGACAAATGGAACCTCATCAAATTGAAGATATAATGCTAAAGTTTATTAATCATGAATTTGATATAATAGTATGTACATCTATTTTGGAATCAGGTATAGATATACCTAATGCTAATACATTAATTGTTGAAAATGCCGATCAATTAGGTCTTGCACAACTTTATCAAATAAGGGGAAGAGTTGGTCGCTCAAGTAGGCTTGCATATGCATACATTACTTATCAAAAGAATAGGCAAATTTCTGAGGTGGCAGAAAAAAGATTAAGAGCAATTAGAGACTTTACTGAATTTGGAAGTGGATTTAAAATTGCACTAAGAGACTTAGAAATAAGGGGTGCAGGTAGTTTGCTTGGAAAAGAACAACATGGACACATGTTGAAGGTTGGATATGATATGTATTTATCACTCCTTGAAAAAGCAGTAAATAAAGAGAAAAATAATGTTAATGAAACTGAAAATATTGGTCAGGAAATAAAAATAGATTTGGATGTTTCTGCATATATTAGTGATAGTTATATAAGTGATCCAATTCAAAAAATAAATATGTATCAAAAAATATCAGATATAAATGATAAGGATATGATGTTAGATGTTGTTGACGAACTTATAGATAGATATGGTGAATTACCTAAAGAGACAGAAAATTTAATCAAAATTGTTGAAATAAGAAACCAAGCTAGAAAGCTTGGAATAACTAAAATATGTTCATTTGGTGAAATTTTAAAGATAGAACCATATAATTTAAAAATTAAATTGACAAATTTTGCACGTAGTGATATACTAATTCGTGTACAATTAGAGCTTGAAAAGCTTAGAAAAGAAAAGGGGAAGAGTGATGAGTAAAGAAGAAAAAAAAGATGTTAACGAAAAAAAGCAAACATCTGCAAAAAAGAAAAGTAATGAAAAAAAAGTTGAAACTAAGGTTGAAGTGAAAGAAAAAAATAAAGTTGAAAAATCTGAAAATGATGTAAAAACAGAAAGCAAAGCAGAAAATAAAACTACAAAAAAAGTAAAAAAACCTGTTAATGAAAAAGTTGTTATAATTTCTTTAATTGTTGCTATTTTAGTTATAGCATTTGGAATATTTGGTTATTATTTTTATGCTACAAATATGGTTGCTGTTGCTACATATGATGGAGGTAAAGTTACAAAGTCAGAATATACAATCTATTATAAAACTTTCCAACCAATGCTTACATATTTTGGATATCCTGAGGATATAATCCCAGAGCAAATAGCAAATAAGGCGGCTTTGGATGAAATAATATTAAAAGAAGCTAAAAAAGAAGGAGTAACTATTCCTGAAGATAGAAAAAAAGAAATTGACGAGCAATTCCAGGATAAAGATCAATTAAAACAATTAGAAGAACAAAATATTAATGCTGATCAATTAAAAAATTTATACTACTCTGATGCAATAATAAGTGCTTATATTGATAAAAAAGTGGCTGAAGCAAATGATGAAGATGTACTAAACTATATAAAGACAAGTGAAGAAAACGCTAACTTAAATTCATATGAAACAAATCACGTTTTGTTTAAAACAACAAGTAGTAGTGGAACAGCACTATCTGATGAAGAAAAGGCAAATAAAAAATCTCAAGCAGAAGCAGTTTTACAAAGAGTAAAAAATGGTGAGGATATTGCAACAATAGCAAAAGATTTATCAGAAGATACAGGAACAAAAGAAAGTGGAGGAATCTATACAGTATATATGGATGGTCAAACTGATGAAAGTTATGCTAATGCTGTAAAAGATATGCAAGTTGGAGATGTTGTATTAGTCGAAAGTTCATATGGCTATCATGTAATTAAACTTACAAGTATTACCGAAAATGGTAGAGCAAAAAATGAGTATGATAGAGAAAACTATGTAAATGATAATATTAATAAAATCAGTACAGAAAAGAATTTCAAAGTTAACTCAGATAATCTAAAAAAAGTAGTTGAGCAAATTACAGGAAAATCATCAACTGATGCTAACAATACTGATTCAAATAGCACACAAGATACTTCTACAACTGGTGACTCTACAACAAACTCAACTTCTTCTACAGGAGAATAGTTATGAGAGAAGAAACTATAACTAGTAGATCTAACGATAAAGCAAAATTTATAAGAAGTTTAAATGATAAAAAAGCTAGAATTCAAAGTAGATGCTTTTATTTAGAGGGAATTAAGGTCGTAAATGAAGTTATAGAAAAGAAAGGAGCGATAAACTTAAAGTTTATCGCTTATTCTGAAGAATTATTACTTAGAGCAAATGGTGGAAAAGAAATCTTAAATAAGATAAGAATGCAAGAGTATGCTATATCATTTTCAAAATATGTATTTGAAACTTTAACAGATACTAAAACACCTCAGGGAGTACTTGCGGTACTTGAATATTCAAATGATTTTAATATCATAATGGAAGATAATATATTGGTGTTAGATAGAGTACAAGATCAAGGAAATTTGGGAACAATAATAAGAACCGCTGATGCATTTGGAATAAAGCAGATTATATGTACTCAAGGTACAGCAGATGTATATTCACCTAAGGTGCTTAGATCGACTATGGGATCAATTCTAAGAGAAAAAATCATATATGTTGATGATATAAACAAGATAGAAAAACTTAAAAATAATGGCTATAATATTGTTGGAACTACATTAAACGATAAGAGTATATCTATTGAAAAATTTGATTTTTCAAAAAAAAGTATTTTTGTCATGGGAAATGAAGCAAATGGAATAAGTAAGGATATAGAAAGTATATGTGATTTTTTTATAAAAATTCCTATGACTGGAAGTGCAGAATCTTTAAATGTTGCTGTAGCTACTTCAATAATTTTATATAAACAATTTAAAAAATAATGTATAAAAATAAAAAAAAATCACATTATAATATTAAGTATATCATTTCTTGATATACGTTAAATATTTATCTTTATATAACACAGGTGCATATTTTTCAGTACCTGTGTATTTATATATTTTAGTATATTTTAAAAAAAAATACACAAGATATAATTAGACAATTTAATTTGTTCTGTTAGGAGGTAGATTATGAAAGCGTTAAATTATATAGCCTTAATACTAGTTGTAATTGGTGCATTAAATTGGGCACTAGTTGGATTGTTTCAATTTGATCTTGTAGGCGCAATTTTTGGAGGAATGACATCAATGTTAAGTAGAATAATATTTACAGTTGTAGGTATTGCAGGGCTTTGGTCACTTACTTTCTTTGGAAGATTAGGTGAAGAATAAAAATTTATTTATATAAAAATACAGCATTTATTAATATGCTGTATTTTTATATAAATTTGAAATTGTGGTATTTTAGATTTTATTGTAATTTTATTTATTTTTAATTAAATCAATAATAATAGATTTAACTTGCGTTTCTTTGTTTGGATTTTCTGTATATATATTAGACAATCCTGGTATTATTGTGTCTAATTCTTTAATTTTATCTATAGTTTTGTCATTTGGGAATATTATACTCCATATATTTCTACCATTACCATCTCCTAGTATAATACTTGCACTATCATAAGTACCACTATACATTTGTATTTGCATATTATCCTTTTTCTTATATGATATTCTTCCAAGTTTTATAGTCGAAGTATAATCTTTATCATTTTCAAGTATAGTATTATTTGCAATTTCTAATATTGTATTTTTATTTTTTTCAATATTTTCTTTTAATTCTTTTTTATTTTTAAAATTTAAAGATTTTATATATTTTTGAATTTTTGAATCTATTTTAAATTTTATTATTTGATCTTCGATACTATTGCTATTTGCTATTACATGTAATCTAAAAATATCTTTTGATATATATTCTGTTTTGTATATATTAAATGCTAGAATTGTATTTAATATTATAAATGAAAAAATTGCTATAAATAAAGTTATATGTTTTTGTTTCATGTTATCACCTGTAAATAGTATTGGTTATTTATATTAATAAATACATAAGTATTTTGTCTAGTATTATCTAATAAAAACACAATTTGTCAAAGTGAAAATTATGTCGATTATAATTTTTATAATTCTACAAAACAAAGCAAAAAGTGCTAAAATTAGAAATTGACTTTAATAATTCTTGGTGATAAAATTAAGCTATAAGGGGGAATACAAAAGATGAAAAAAATTAAATTATGCTGCTTTACAGTAAACTCAACTCATTCATATATAATTGCAAACAATTTTATAAATAATGAACTTGAGAATGTTAAAGTGATATACATTAATGAAAAAAATGAGGGAAGTGAAAGGAAAAAAATAAAAAATATAATAAGCAAATTCTATAAAAGGATGAATGATAAAGTTTTTTATACGGAGTGGTTAAATGAAAAAATTGTAAATGATTACGATTATGAAAAATTTGTTTTTGTAGTAAATGGAAAGGAGGAATTTATATCAAAAGTAAATAAATATATTGATTTGAACGAAAGCGAAGGATACATCATTAATTGCTTTGATATTTTTGATATAAAAGAAGATGTAAATAATATAGTAAAAAGACATGACTTTTATATAAATACAACAGGTGTGCTAAAAAAAAGAGTAACAAAATAAATACCTGTTAGTATTGAAGTTGTAAATACATATGTAAAATGGTTTAATGATTTAGAAATAACATATAGATTAAATCAAAGTACAAAAATAAAGATCGGAAGAGCACACGTCT
>USJA01000009.1 GCA_900554875.1 uncultured Clostridium sp.
TCCAATTCTAAATTTTTTTATAAAAAGACTTGACTTTTAATAGTTAGTCTCCTTTTATATTTGAACATCTAATTTCATTTATAATTAAAAGCCCTTATTCCAAGGGCTTTTAACTATTTACCACAGCATTGTTTGTATTTTTTCCCACTTCCACATGGACAGTGGTAATTTTTTTTATAAAGCCCTATAAAATAAGGATTTTTTTAATTGATAATTCGTAAAAATCAGTAATTAGATACGATTTAGATACGATTTGTCCGTATTATTATCGTATGTAAAATCGTATCTAAAGTGCACTCTTTATAATATATTGAATTTTTTAAGAAAATTAAAAACCCTCGCAAAGCCTTTATTTGCAAGGGTTTTAACACTATTTACCACAACATTGTTTATATTTTTTACCACTGCCACATGGCGTCAGAACATTTAATATTTCGGTCACTTTTCAATATTGTTTCTTCATTTTTCCTTATACTTTCTCACTTTTATTCATTTTTTATCACTCTTCTTAATGTGAAGAAAAGTGGTAAAGAGTGAAAAAGATACCTATTGGTATCTAAAAAGGTATCTAATTATCATGCTTATTAGAAACAATGATTTTCCCATCTAAATTGCATATATATGCATTTGGAATTAATGATTTAATTTCATTTAGAATTTTATTATCCTTTTCATAAATTCTGCCAACTAATATACCTTCAATAAAATTTGCTGGAATTCCAAATAGAATTGCACTTTCACGGTCTGTAAAAAAATCATCTTTATTTTTTCTATCTTTTATAAATTGAGTATAATAGTTTTCATTAACAAAATCTTGAACTAATTCATCGTCAATATTTTTTGGTTCTAATATATCTCCTTTTAATAATTCTTTAATATAATCATTATTTCCATCAAAAATAATTCCAATTTGGACAATATCTTGTACTAAACTTGGCATAAATCTTGCCTCTTTTGTTTGTTCCATTTTCCATACTAAATACTTTTTTGAAATAAATCTATCAATAAAGCTACCCATTTCATTGAATGGGATAACCTCTGTTTCTCTATCATCATTTAAATGATTAAAATATGAAACTGTTCCACCAGAATAAAAATTAATATAATCTTTTAATAGATAATCTTGCTTTAAATTCCATACTCCAACACTACTTGGATATTTAGATCCTCTTGCATCAACAAACCAGCTAGAAATTAAACCATCCTTAACTATTTCTTTTAACCCATCTATATTTTTATAAGTACCATGTAGTAAAGTTCCTTTTTTTAAATATACATCATCGCCTATATTATATTCGTTATTGACTATATATCCACTATTTTTAGCATAATAATAATTATTAATTTGACTAAGTAAAAACTTTTTAGCTGATGGGGTTCCTTTATCACTTTCTTCTATTATTTTAATATACTCTTCTTTATTCATATTACCACAACCTTACATTTTCATTATATCATAATTTTTCATATATGAAAAAAGACCTTTTTTGGCCTTTTTAATTACTTTTTTAGGGTATCTAAAAGGTATCTAATTCACGTTTTTTCACTTTTCTTCACTCGTCAATCTTTTAAAACCCTTGATTTTACTTACTTTCCGCAGCACTGTTTATATTTCTTACCAGACCCACATGGACAAGGATCATTCCTACCAATCTTCTTATCTTTTCTTACAACAGGCTCTTTTTTATTAGAACCATCTTCGTTTGTATTCATGTTAAGAATTGTTTTAGTATTTGCCTCTTTATTCTCAACACTTACCATTTCCTCTTTAGACTTTGGTCTAACAGAAAATACTGCTCTTATTGCCTCTTCTTGAATAGAATTTACTAAGTCTTCAAACATTTCAAAACTTTCAATTTTATACTCATCAATAGGTTTTGATTGACCATAAGCTCTAAGCCCAATTCCATCTTTAAGTGCAGATATAGCATCAATATGATCTATCCACTTTTCATTTACTGTATTTAATATTAAATAACGTTCAATAGAAGTAAGAATTTCTTCAGAATTTAACTTCTTAGCCTCTTCATGTCTAGTAGCATACAAATCCTCTATCTTTTTCATAAGAGTAGCTTTAACTTTTTCATCTTCAAGTTCAGGTATATCCTCTTTTGTTATAAAATTATCAACACCAAATAAATTTTTAAGCATAATATTTAAAGTATCAAAATCTACAGCTTCTATATTATCTGCATGAGTAAAGAATTGTTCTACTACTTTATTTATTTTAGCTTCAGCAAGACTAAATACAACTTTAGATAGATCCTCTGAATTTAGTACCTCACGTCTTTGAGAGTAAATAATCTCTCTTTGTGTATTCATTACATCATCATACTCAAGTACGCTCTTTCTTACAGAATAATTTTGTCCTTCAACTTTCTTTTGAGCTGTTTCTATAGCACTACTTAGCATTTTTTGTTCAAGTGGCATATCGTCAGGAAGTCCTAGAGTTTCAACCATAGCTTTCATTCTATCAGAACCAAAAAGTTTCATTAAGTCATCTTCAAGAGATATATAAAATCTAGTTTCACCGATATCACCTTGACGTCCAGAACGACCTCTTAACTGATTATCTATACGCCTTGATTCATGACGCTCAGAACCTATAATTTTAAGACCTCCAGCCTTTATAACTTTATCTCTATTTTCTTCAAATTCTGGTTTTAATTTTTCCTCTATTTTCTTAATATCTTCCTGAGCTTTTGTAACTTCATCATTGTTATAAGATATTGGAGTAATAGCCATTTCAATAACATCACTAGAATATCCTTTTTTAGCAAGTTCCTCTTTTACAGTATATTCCAAGTTTCCTCCAAGCATAATATCAGTACCACGTCCTGCCATATTTGTTGCAATTGTAACTGATTTATACTTACCAGCTTGAGCTATAATTTCTGCTTCTTTTTCATGAAACTTAGCATTAAGAACTTGATGAGGAATTTTCTCTTTTCTTAGCATATTACTCAAAATTTCCGAAATATCAATTGAAACAGTACCAACTAGTACTGGTTGGCCTTTTTCATAACTTGCCTTAACATCTTCAATAATTGCATTATATTTTGCTTGTTTTGTTTTATAGATTACATCATTTAAGTCTTTTCTTATAACCTCTTTATTTGTAGGTATTTCAATTACATCAAGTTTATAAATTCCCTTAAATTCATCTTCTTCAGTCTTAGCTGTACCTGTCATACCTGAAAGTTTGTTATATAATCTAAAGTAATTTTGGAAAGTAATTGTAGCCAAAGTTTGACTTTCAGAAGCAATCTTAACTCTTTCTTTAGCTTCAATTGCTTGGTGTAATCCATCACTATATCTTCTACCTTCCATAATACGTCCAGTAAATTCGTCAACAATTAGAACTTGACCATCTCTTACGATATAATCTTTATCTTTTTTCATAATACCATAAGCACGAATTGCCTGATTTATATAATGGGATAAAGTTAGATTATCTACATCTGATAAAGACTCCACTCCAAAGAATTCTTCAGCTTTCTTTGTACCCCTATCAGTAAGTGCAGCAGTATGAGCCTTTAAATCGACAACATAATCAAAATCATTATCTGATTCATCAAACTCCTTATCATTATTTTCAACAATAACTTTAGCCTTAAGTCCTCTTGCAAACTTATCTGCCCTTACATATAAATCATTTTGTTTATTTACCATACCAGAAATTATAAGAGGAGTACGTGCCTCATCAATAAGGATACTATCTATTTCATCAACAATAGCATAATTTAGTTCTCTTTGAACCATGTCTTTTTTAGCCATTGCCATATTATCTCTTAGATAATCAAATCCAAACTCATTATTTGTTCCATATGTTATATCACAGGCATATGCTTTTCTCTTATCTTCTGGATTCATTCCACCAAGCACTATTCCTACACTTAAGCCCAAAAATTTATATAATTTTCCCATCCATGTTCCATCACGCTTAGCAAGATAATCATTTACAGTAACAACATGAACACCTTTTCCACTTAAAGCATTTAAATATACTGGAAGTGTCGCAACTAAAGTTTTACCTTCACCAGTTTTCATTTCAGCGATTCTTCCTTGATGAAGTATCATACCACCGATAAGTTGAACTCTAAAGTGTCTCATTCCAAGGACTCTACTACTAGCCTCTGCAACTGTTGCAAAAGCTTCTGGTAAAATACCCTCTAAAGTTTCACCATTTTTTAACCTATTTTTAAACTCCTCTGTTTTATTTCTTAACTCTTCATCTGATAACCCTTTTAGTTCTTTCTCAATTTCCTCTATCTTATCAATAGTAGGAAGTATTTTATTTATTTCTCTTTTACTATATGAACCAAATATTTTTTCAATTAATTTCATTTTTCCACCTCAAATTACTACATATTTTTCTACCAATACATTGTAACATATTTCGTCTAAATATACAAACTTTTAGCGATATTTTTTTATTTTTTACATATATAGTTTTCTTTAATTACTTTTTTGAATATATATTTTTTTTATGAATATATATTTAATATATAATTAGGATAGGTGTATATTATGTTCATTTTAAATTTTAAGTTAGATTTTAAAAAGATTTTATTTGTTTGCTTTATTTTAGCACTAGCAATAGTTACAATTATTGAATTTGGAACTAATTCAAAAACAGAGAATGTTGCATCTAAGAATGCAGGAAAGTATGACTATACATTTACTAATGAGAATTTTACTAAAACGCTAAAACAAATACATACAAACATTGATGCAAATATTGGAAAAACAGTAAAAATAAGTGGATTTGTATTTAAAATGCCTGATTTTAAAGAAAACTATTTTGTTTGCGGAAGAAATACAATATCAAACAATGAAGATACTGTAGCTGGTTTTCTATGCGACTATAATGGTACTAATAAGTTAATTGATAATGAGTGGGTTGAAATAACAGGCGTTATTATTAAGGGAGAATATAACGAAACAATGCCAGTAATAAAAGTAGGTAATATAAAAAAAATAACAGCACCAGCAAATACTTATGTTGAAAATGTAAATGAAAAAAATTAAATAAAAATCAGATACAAAACTTATTTAAAATTTTGTATCTGATTTTTTTTATTTAGGCATATCTATAAATCCACCCATATATACAATTACAAGAGGTACTAGTACAACTATAGTAAATAAAATTAATGCTATTCCAACAAAAGAATACGTAACTTCAGGTAATATTTTTTTAAATCTTTCAAGCGAGTCATCTACTTCCATTTGAATATATTCATTTACTTTTTCCATCATAGTAGTAAGTTCTGTTTGCATTCCTATTTCAACCATTTGTAATACCATTGGCTTAAATATTTTTTTATCCTCAAATGGAGTAAGCCAAGATTCACCAGCTACAACATTTACCTTAGCTAGTTCTACTGCAGATAAGAAGTAGAAATTTTTAGTTACATTTCTTGAAACTTCTAAACTTTCTTTTATTCTCATACCATTTTTTAAATTAAGTAGCATTGCTTGGAAGAATTTATGTATTGTTATATTATTTAGTAAAGGTCCAACAACAGGACATTTTAATTTAAATTTATCCCATCTATACCTTCCTTTTGGAGTATTTATAAAAAGTAAAAATATCATAACCAAAAGTAATATAATTCCTACTGGAATATACCAGTGAGCCATTAACCAATTTGCAACATTAAGGGTTACTATAGTGGCTCTTGGAATTTGACTTGATGAGTCAAACATATTGTATACATCTTGTATAATTGGTACACCAATAATAACAAGGGCAAACATTAATCCAATAATAAAAATAAATTGTAATAGTCTTGGAATAACCGCAGCTCTAACTTGTTTCTTCAACTTATTTGAATTTTCTAAATAATCCCTTGCATATAATAAAGCTGTATCTAAATTACCTGACTCTTCACCAACCTTTATAAAATTTACAAACATTGCTGGAAAAATATTAGGATAATTGTCCATAACAACATTCATTTTTTCCCCAGATTCAACACCAATTATAATATCTTCAACTATATCTTTTAATTTAGGGTTCTTTATTTGGTCATATATAATTCGTAAAGCTTGAATATTATTAAACTTAGCCTTTTTTAATATATACAGATTATTTACAAATATAATTATATCTTTAGATGTTACTCTAGAAAAAGGATGTAATTCTATTTGTTGTAATTCCTTTAATGTAATCTTTTTTAAATTTATTTTTCCATTATTTTCTTGTTGGTTTACGCTTTCAATTATTTTTTTTGTATCTAAGCTACTTGTTTCTTTTTTCTTTTCTTTATTTTTTTTCTCCGCCATCTTTTTTATATAAATGGGTTGAATATTTTCTTTTTTTAAGCTTTCCATTGCATGAGATTTATTAAGTGCCATAATTTTTCCATGTCCTATTTTTCCATCCTCAAAAATAACTCTATATTTATAACTTGGCATTTTAAATCCCACCTTTCTTATTAAATAATACTTCCCCCACTTGTAAGTATTAAACTTTTTATCATATTCATTCTCTCTGGCTCAACATTTTCTTTTAAAATTTGCATATCAATTAATCCTTTATTAAATAAATCAGCAAATGAGCTTTCAAAACTTATAGAACCTATATTTTTTGAAACATGTATAGTATCTTCAATATCAGATACACTAAATTTTTCCTGCCTTATTTGTGCAGCTATAACATTATTTACTATCATTATTTCTGGTACCATCATTAATGAACCTTTTGTATTTAAAATCAATTTTTGAGAAATAACCATCTTAAGAACAGATGATACTGAATTTTTTATAGCATTTTGTTCAGATGGTTCATACATATTAATAATTCTTTCAACAGTTTCCCCACATGATCTAGTATGTAATGTACCAATAACAAGTCCACCTGATTCTGCTAAATCAATTGCTACATCCATAGTCTTTCTGTCCCTTATTTCACCTAAAACAGCAATATCTACATCTTCTCTTAATAAATTAATAAGGCCGTTATAATAACTTATTACATCTGATTCTTCTCCAATTTCTTTCTGAATAACTATTGATTTATCAGATTCGTGCTCATATTCTATTGGATCCTCTAATGTTACAATTTTTCGATTAACCTCATTATTTATTTCTTGTACAAAAGCATTCATTGTTGTTGATTTTCCTGAGTTTACCTTACCAGTTACCAAGATAAGTCCACTCTTTATTTTTTTCATTTTCTTTACAACTTCACTTAATCCCATTTTATCAAGGTCTATTTTCCCATTTGGTATAACCCTTAAAGAAAATACTGGACACCCCTTTGATAGCGATACATTAATTCTATATCTCGTTTTAATATGTGTATATGAAAAGTCAATTTGTTTTTTTTCATCAAATTTTTTTTCTAAGCCTTTAATTTCATGAAAAAAGCCTTTTAATATCTCATTTAAATCACTTATACTTAAAATTTGCTTTTCATTATCAAAAATTAATTTTCTACTTACCCTATATACTGGAACCTGACCTGGAGTAAGGTGTATATCAGTTGCACCCAATTCAACTGCTCTTGTCAAAATCGGATATATCTTTTCCATATAATTATTCTCCTTTTTATAACGTAATTTTATTTTTTAATTCATCTATGGTTGTAATTCCATCTAGAACTTTTTGAATTCCATCTATAACCATTGGTTTATATTTCGTATTATTTATTGCATGCTCTCTTATTTCAATACTTGACTTTCCTTCTGATACCATATCTTTTAAATACTCATCCAAAGATAATACTTCAAAAATTCCAATTCTTTCGTAATATCCTGTGTTATTACATAATTCACAACCAACAGGTTCGTATAATTTTGCATTTTTTAAATCAAACTCTACATTACCAAATTTACTTGCTTTTTCAATAAAACTTTTCTCATCATCAGTAAGAATATGCTTTCTCTTACAATTATTACAAAGTCTTCTTACCAATCTTTGAGAAACAGTTGTTGCAATGGTTGAAGCAACGTCATAGTTAGAAATTTGCATTTTTCTTATTCTTGTTACAACTTCAACAGCATCAATTGTATGTATTGTTGATAATACAAGATGGCCAGTTTGACCAGCTTCTATAGCAATTTTAGCCGTTTCTTCATCTCTTATTTCGCCAACTAATATTACATCTGGATCTTGCCTTAAAACAGTTCTAAGTGCTGAGGCAAAGGTTATATTTGGAGCAATTTCGACTTGATTTACACCTGGTATTCTTCGTTCAACTGGATTTTCGATTGATATAATATTAATCTCAGGCCTATTTAGATATTCAATAACACTATATAAAGTAGTAGTTTTTCCTTCACCTGTAGGTGCTCCTATAACAATCATGCTATTTTTTCTGTTAAAAGCCCTTTCTATTAATTCATCATCCTTAAAAAAACCAAGGTCAAATAGGCTTTTTTTATCAGCATTCTTTTTAAGTATTCTTAATACAAATTTCTCACCATTTACATTTCTTTGAGATGATACACGAATACTATAGCCACTATAGCTATTGATTGTCCCATCTTGATCGTATGCTATTTCCTGGTGCATATTTGACATTGCTTTTAGTCTTCCTATTAGAACATTTTGCCTTGATTTACTAAGTTCAGAGGCAGTAATTAAAATTCCATCAATTCTATATCTAATCCTAATTTTATTATCCATTGGCTCAAAGTGAATATCGCTAGCCCTTTTTTCAATTGCAGTTAAAATTATATTATCAACTAATTTAGTAATGTCCTTTTCTTCCTTATCAATAAAAGTTGTTCCAACCATTCTTACGCCAGATATTTGCCTCATAATAGAAGTATATAATGTTACATATATTTCCATTTCATATCCCTTATTCATAAGTAATAGTTCAATTTCCCTCACTCTAGCAGTATCTTGGGGAGCTGCAAATGCAACTTTTAATTTATTACCAGATATTGCAAATGGAATAACTTTGTAATTAATAATAACGTCTCTTGGCAAGTAGTTAACAGGATTTATTTCTAAATCGTTATCAAGTATAACCGCTTTTGTTTGAAGTTTATATGAAAGCACATCTAACAACAATTTCTTATCACACATATCTAGAATATCTACAATCTCGGCAAATTTTAAATCTTTATGTTCTTTTTGATATTCAAGTACCTTATTAACTTGAGATTCAGTTAAAATTCCCCTTTTTATAAATTCATTACCTATTGGACTTTTTTTTGATTTTATATTTTCAAACATGTTTTTCCTCCTAGAAATAATTTACTCATTTAAATTCTTTAATGTGTATTCATAAAACTCATCTTTATCATAATTATAAATTTCTTTAAATTTTGAATTATATTTATTTTGAGTAATACTGAAATGTTCTGCCTCAGAGTAAACTGACATTGCATATATAAAAAATGCAATAGCTGAAAACATTACAACAAGTATTGCAGATCCCTTTATATTTTTTTTCATATTTTATTATCACCTACTGTAACAAAAATTTGTTTTTCTATTTGTTTACCATATTTTTTAAAAGCAATACTAATACATATATTATTTACACTTTCTTCACACTCTGTTGCAAAACTTTCCTTAACATCACTTATAGTACTTATACTATCAATACTTAAATTTTCCACATTCTTTACAAGAATACCATTATTTTTAAAAATTACTTTTTTTTCTTGGTCATAATAATACTCATCATTGTTTGAGAAAACAATTTTTCCATATATATTATCTACAGAATAACTATTTTTTGCACTATTTACTATATTATATTGAAGTTTATCAAATTGTTCATATATATATATATATGCTTTCTCACCCATTTCTTTATAATTCATATTTGTTCCCATTGAAATTGCAAATACTGTAAAGACAAAGAAAAGTGAAACATATACAACAATAGAATTTAAAGTAATACCAGACTTTCTATTCATCATTTTGCACCTTACCTTTTAAAGTATCTAAATTGTATTCGTAATCTTTTCCATCAAAATTATATTTTATACTTACATCTATTTTTTTTACAATATTACTATATGAAATATCAAGTTCACTAAAAGGAGTAACATTTACATACACGTTATAATCAACCCCATTTTTCTCTGTAACAAGACTATACGAATTTAATAAATCATATTTAGTAGCTTTGCAAGTTTCAATATTCTTTATTGCTAAAGATACAGCTTCACTTTTTGCAATAAGTAACATACTATTTTTATTATAATTTCTAGAAATCACATATGAGGAAATCAAAAATAGTGTAAAAAGTACCATTGCAATTATAATTTCAGTTATATAAACCCCTCTTTTTTTATTTAATTTATCTTCGTTTATCATTTTTTTCTTCAAAAAAAGCGTACCAATTAGTACAAATAAGACTGCATACACAACACATACTATAACAAGAGTTATACTAAGATTAAAAATAATAAAAAAAATAAGGTAAATTACACCATTTGTTAACTCTAAAATTGGATATCTTATACTTATCTTTTCCTTGCAATATCTACATTTTCCTCCACAGAATATGTAGCTTAAAACAGGAATTAAATCAAAGAAGCTAAGATTATGTTTACAATTTGGGCAGTATGATCTTTTTATTAATATATCTTGATTTCTTGGAATTCTATAAGTTGCAAGTGAAAAAAAACTTCCAAATAAGGTACCTATTACAAACATAAAAAATCCAATTACAATGTTTATATATAGCTCCATCTTTCCTCCTTATATGTTATTTTTACAAAACATTAAATAATGTTCTCTAAAAATAACACAATATATTGGTAAGGTCATATATATCACGTATATATGACCTAATTAATCGTATTTTTTAGCTTTTGTTTTTTATAAATTATTTAATAACGTCTTCTATTGAATTACTTTCTGAATTTTTAACTTTTACAAATTGGTTAAGTGTTGAATCCAATGCTGATTTATCACTATTTGTCTTCATCCATGCAGGTACGTTATCCTTTGTTTCAAATACTAGATATACTAAACCTGTATCTACGTCAAGATACCAAGTAGCTCCTGTTATAGCTGGAAGTGAAATATTTAAAAGAGCTTTAACTTGATCTGTGCCACTATCATCAGTATTAAATGTATAATATTTATCTCCAATACCTGTAGTAGTTACTAAAGCTGTTATACCACTAATTGCTTCATCAGAATTATTTTTTCCAGTGAATATATTTTTAGCGTCGTAAGCTCCTTGTGTTTCAGCCATTTTTTTACCATAGTAAAGGCTTACAGCAGAGTTAATATTTGATCTGTTATCTACAAGTTGTGCTACCCTACTTGAATCAATTGGATTTGTATTTTGATTTAATGTTAAAATAACAACGGCAGCTAAAATAATTATAACAATAATAGTTACAATTAATACGATTAAAGAAATACCTTGTTTGTTTTTCATAAAACTTCCTCCCTATATATATATTAAAACATTAAAAAATGTTTTAAACAGTGTTATTTATTAGTAGACGGTGGATTTGCAACTCCATCGTTACTATTTGTCGTTTTATTTATTGCTTCATTTTTAGTTTGAGTTGTAGTTACTGGTTTTGTTGTATTTGAATTGCTTTGACTTACATTTCCTTCAGGTGCAAACGGATCAGTATTACCAGTTTTGTACTGATTATTACTTTTATATTCTCTCATATCATCACTAGTAACTGAATACTGCTTTTTTAACGGTTCACTTGTGATATCTTTAGTTGATTCAAACGTATATTGTGATTTTGATATTTTTTCATAATTAGAAACATTAGCCTTTGTAACAGAAGACTGTTTTGGTAACATTAGCATAAATATAACCACAAAAAAGGCTAACATAACAAGAAAAGAAACTCCTAAAGTAATAAAATGGTTTTTGTTAATTTCCAAAACTATCCCTCCATTCTTATTTATTTATAGATATATTTTTTACTATAACTTTTGTCTTAATGGTTGTTCCTTCAACATAATCCATAGAAATATTATCAAGTTTAAATCTAAGTGAAGTATCGTTTTCTACTTCAAATATGAAATCTGAAGTATCCATATAACTTCCAGTAACCTGAATTGTTAAATTTGATTCTTCAGTTGTGCTATTATCTGATGAGTTTACAACCGTACTATTATTATTTACTGTTTTAGAAGAACTATTACTTGATGTTGACTTGTCTGAATTAGAATTAGAAGATGATGACGAACTTGTCTTACTATCTTTTGAATCCTCTTTTTTTGCATTTCCACCAGGTTCAACAATTACCAATTCAAGATTGTGTCTTTTTGCATAGTTTCCTAATTTTATCCACATATATTCTAAATTATACATATCTTCAGTTGTGGCCTCTTTTATAACATTTACAGTTTCATCACTTATTGAATTATATTTATTTTTTTGCTTATTAAACTCGTTTTCTGATTTTTTCAACTCTTCAATTGTTGAATTATACTTCTCATTAGAAGAATTCAATTTTTTTTCAGATGATTTTACTTGGCTATATTCTTCAATTAGAGAAGATATCGAATTAATTTTTATAAAGCCTAAATTTAGACCCAAAAGCATAAAAATTACCAATAAGATAATAATACATCCTAAAATTATTGATGTAACCATTAATTTTTTATTGTTTTGAATCATGGCAAATCACCACCAATCTCAATAGTTGTAGTCTCACCATTTTCAACTTTGTTAATTTTTGGATTATTAAGTACCCCTTCTAATTTTACCTGTGCAAAAAAGTATCCCAAATCTTCATATTCACTTGATGAAGCTTTAATGGTTACATATTTATTATCATCCGAAGAAATATTTACTAACCTTACATTTTCAGGTAATATTTTTATAATATTCTGAAGTAAAGAAGCAACATTATATGTCGAGAATTTTCCAATTTGGTTACTTTCTATTTTGTTTTTTAAGTCCTCTACTTCATCATTTACATCCTTATATTCCTGTGTATTTTTAGATATATATGAAATATCAGAATTTATTTCTTCTGTTTGGGCATTTAGATTTTGAATTTTTTTATCAATATCTTTTTTCATTTTATCTACAGTAAATGAATAAATAATACTAAAAGCAACATATGATAAAAGAACAACACCTGAAGCTATCGTCACGTATTGTAAAGTATTTAAAGTTTTATCTCCAAAACTTATACTCATTTTCTTATTAGTTCTTGATGAAAAAATCTTTTTTGGAAATAAGGACTTCTTACTTAAATACTTAAGTTCTTTGTATTTTGGATTTAAAAATTCATATCCAAGTGCAATTGCTTCAATTACACTGTTGTTTTCATATATATTTTTTACATCAGTTTCATTGAAAATATATATAGGCTTTAGAATTTTACACTTAACATCTAAAAACTGAGAAAATAATAAATCAACGTTTATAAAACAAGAACCCATACCAGTTAATATAACTTGTGAGATATCTGTTTTATATTTTCTTACATGTTCTAAACATTTTTTTAATATTTCTTGAAATATAGGCTCTACAATCTGTTCTAATTCAGGTGAATTTACATCTTCTCCCTCTGTATAAACATTCATTTTTTTACACTCATCATAAGCCTTTTCAAAGGAACCGAAAATGTTTGCAAATTCATTTAACAAATCTTTCATTCCAAGTGTATATGTTGAAAAATCAATCACTTTATTATTAACTACTGTAGTTATTGATAAATTCATACCAATATTTACTAGTATATAGCTATCTTCATTTGATGAAACTAATCTTCTTAAAAGAAGATTTGCAGGATATATTCCTGAAATACTTTTTGATAGAGCAATGTCTTCATTTATTACATCCTTACTAGTTATATTCAAAAAAGCATTTTTTTTATTTTCCTCATTTGTTCCTTCTGCTACCATATATACATATGAATATCTATCAGGAGATTTAGCATTTTTTTCACACCATGATTCATATTCCAATTTCATAATACTTGAGAAATATGAATTTTCTTTTACTTGATCATATATTTTTGTACTATAGTACACATCATTTCGTGGATTAATTACTATGGGAATGTTGTAACTGTCTGTCTCATCAATAATTTGATGTAGTTCCTGCTTGTGATCATTTTTTATAAATTTTATCCCATATTTTTCTATATTTGGTAATTTATTTCCATTAAGGCATATTTTAGCATATTTTATGATATTATCATCAAAATAGACTCCCAAACAGCTTGACATTTCATTCCTCCATACCTTTTTAAATCGGCCCCATCGACCTTGTTGCAACGCGGTACGGCGTTCAGATGCAGGGTGCAACGGAAGTCGCGCTCACAAAGCTCGACATCCTTTCCTACATGGATTCCATCCCCGTTTGCGCCGCATACGAATGCGACGGTGAAGTGACCCGCACGTTCCCCTTCCCTTCGAAACTCGGCAGGGCAAAGCCCATTTATGTTAAACTTCCCGGTTGGGGCTGCGACATTTCAAAGATTCGCACCTATGACGAGCTTCCCGAAAATGCCCGCAAATACGTTGAATACGTCGAACGCGAAATCGGCTGCCGCATAAGCTATGTTTCCGTCGGCCCGGGCAGGGAAGAGATAATCCTCCGATAAGAGGACTGCCCGAAAACTGTTGAAGGACGATTAATTTATGAAAGAATTTTACGAAAGCCCCCTTTCGAGCCGATATGCCTCGGAATACATGCTGCGCCTCTTCTCGCCGGACAAACGCTACGGCACATGGCGCAGGCTTTGGGTTGCGCTTGCCCGCGCGGAGCATCGTCTCGGTCTTCCGGTAACGGATGAACAGGTGGCGCAGCTTGAAGCGCATGTTGATGACGAAATAGACTATGCCGCCGTTGCGGAATGGGAAAAAAAGCTTCGCCACGACGTCATGGCGCATATCCATGTTTACGGCGAAAGCTGCCCCGATGCCGCCGGAATTATCCACCTCGGCGCAACAAGCTGCTATGTTACGGATAATGCGGATATCATGATTTACCGCGATGCTCTGCTGCACATCCGCAGCGAGCTTGTTTCCGTCATTGCCGCACTTTGCGATTTTGCATACAAATACCGTGCAATGCCGACTTTGGGCTACACGCATTTTCAGCCCGCTCAGCTTGTGACCGTCGGCAAACGCGCATGCCTCTGGGCGCAGGATTTTCTGCTTGACCTTGACGAGCTGAATTTTGTTATCGACAACCTGCTGTTTTACGGCTGCCGCGGAACAACGGGCACGGACGCAAGTTTCCTCTCACTTTTCGACGGCGACGTTCAAAAGGTTCGCGAACTGAATGCAATGATCGCGGAGGAATGCGGTTTTTCAACGCTTTTCCCCGTTGCGGGGCAAACCTACCCCCGCAAATACGACAGCCGCATTCTGAACGTGCTTTCCGCAATTGCACAAAGTGCATATCGGTTTGCAAACGACATGCGGCTGCTTCAGCACCTGCGGCAGGTTGAAGAACCGTTCGAAAAAAATCAGGTCGGTTCCTCCGCAATGGCATACAAGCGCAACCCCATGCGCTGCGAGCGAATCTGTTCGCTTTCGCGCTATATCATGGCGGATGCACTGAACGCGCCGATGACGGCCTCAACACAATGGTTCGAACGCACTTTGGACGACTCAGCGAACCGCCGCATATCACTTCCGGAGGGTTTCCTCGCCTGTGACGCAGTGCTCAGGCTTATGCGCAACGTCACCGCCGGCATCCACGTCAACGAAAAAATCGTCGAACGAACCGTGCTTGAATATCTTCCCTTCATTGCCACGGAAAACCTGCTCATGAGTGCGGTCCGTAAGGGCGGCGACAGGCAGGAGCTTCACGAAGTCATCCGCACCCGCTCCATGGAAGCGACGGCACGCATGAAGGAGGGGCTGAACTGCGACCTTCTCGACAGGCTTGCGCTTGATCCCGCCTTCCCGTTGGACAGAGAAGAGATAACCGCCGTGCTCGATCCCGCCGCATTCATCGGAATCTGCCCCGAACAGGTGGAAGAATTCGTTGCCGAAGCGCGCGCGCGGATTGCCGATTGCGCCGCCGAAACAGGCGACGTAAGCATCAACGTGTAACTTATAAACAACAATGACCGATGTCGCGGGGAGCCGCCTTTTTTGCAGTCTCCCCGCAAACCCGCGCCGTTCGTCAACGCCGGAATGCCCATGAACAACAAATACAAAATCTTGCTCGTTGAGGATGAGCCGAGCATACGCAAATATGTGAATGCACTGCTCAACGCCTCCGGCTATATCGTAATTGAAGCTGCAAACTGTGCCGAAGCCAAGCCCTGTTTTCTTTCACACACGCCCGACCTTGTTCTTCTTGACCTCGGGCTGCCCGACGGGGACGGAATGCAGCTGCTTGAGTTCATACGCAGCCGTTCTGCCGTGCCCGTAATAGTGCTTTCCGCACGCAGCGACGAAACGGACAAGGTTGTTGCGCTTGACGGCGGTGCAAATGATTATGTTACAAAGCCTTTCGGTTCGGCCGAACTGCTTGCGCGAATGCGTTCCGCTCTCCGCACCGGGCGACAGCACGGAACAGGTGAAACGGACGGCAGACTCTGCATCGGCGCACTCACGATCGATTGCGATGCCCGCCGCGTTTTTGCAGGCGAATCCGAAGTTCGGCTCACTCAAACGGAATACAATCTGCTGCT
>USJA01000010.1 GCA_900554875.1 uncultured Clostridium sp.
TTTGATTCTTGTGCCCTTCTCAACCAGTGAAACTCCCTCTGAGTCTGTATAGTAAATCCTGGTGCCGCTAACCTTATCCTCTTTTTTACATCCTGATACTGCTATGATGCAAACAGCTATAAGCAGCAGGATCTTGTAAATTTTTTTCATTTTTTATTTTCAAATTATTCACCTAAAAAAGTATATATTTTTTTTAAAATAAAGTCAATATAATTTCTAATAAATAAGTTAAGTTTTAAAGTAAAAGATATAGAAAATTTTTTGGGGATATGATATAATCAAAAAAATGGTGAGGTTAAATATGGAAATGGAAAATAATTTAAAAGGGTTAAAGGAAGAAGCAAAAATATACGAACGAGAAATATTAAGTATGCTTCTTGAAGTAAGTAAAAGTTTTACAACAGATGAGATGTCAAAGGAAAAAAGAGAAGAATATTTTAGTAAAATAGATGAATTAAGGGAAAAACTAAAGAGTATAGCAAAAGTAATAGAAGAAGTAGAAAATACTAAATATGATTGTGTGTATAATGAAGAGAGTATATTAAGAAATGATGAAAATGACGTTTTAAATAAATCAGAAATAAAAGAGGATAATATTGTAAATGAAGAATTTTCACTAGATGACATAGAATGTGTAGAAAAAGAAGAAATAAATGATAGCAATTTAGAAGAAGATGTCAAAGAAGATATAAATACAAAAATAGATAATAATGATACTGTGGAAAATGTTGATATTACAGAGGAAGATTTAAAAAATATTGATAAAGTTATTGAAAGCATGAATATAGAGGATTCTGGTAAGGAAGTTGAAGAGGAAACAAAAGAAATACAAGTAAATGATAAAAAAGAGGATGTTCCTATTAAAAATCCTATGTCTGCTGAAGATGCAATTGAAAAAATAGATAAATTAATAAAAGAGGCAAAAGAATTAAATAAAAATGTTATAAAATTTCCAGAACAAAACGTTTCAAGAAGAAATAGGATAAGATCATACGAAACTATTGAAGAAATTGAACAGGAAGATAACCAATACATGCAAAATGACGCACCTATTAATTTTGATTATAATAGAAACATTGAAGAAGACATTAATTATGATATTGAGCCTGTACCCGTACTTTTTGGTAATCGCAGGGCACAAAATCAAATGATTATTAAAAAGAAAAGTAACGGATTTTCTGATAAAATCAAATCATTAATATTCAAAATTAAAAGTATGTTAGGTGGAAATAATGAAGAGGAAAATTAAATATTTAATAGGTATAATAGCATGTCTTGTAGTAGTTTTATTTGGTGGAAACGAAGTTCTTAAAAATAATCATATAAGTAATTCAGATGTATCTAGTATAGGCCAATCAACTGATTTACTAGTAGATACAAATATTGAGAGTACTACAGAAGATATACACATTTATTTCATTGATGTTGGTCAAGCAGACTCAATTTTGATTGAGCAAAATGGAAGATTTATGCTAATAGATGCTGGAAATAATGATGACGGAGATTTGGTGGTAGATTTTCTAAGAAAAAAAGGTGTAACAAAGCTTGATTATATTATAGGTACACATGCACATGAAGATCATATCGGTGGAATGGATGATGTAATTAAGAATTTTGATGAAGAAAAAATTCTATTTCCAAAGACGACAAATACAACAAAAACTTTTGAAGATTTTGTAAATGCTGTTAATTCAAAGAACAAAAAGTTATACGCTCCAAAAACTGGAGAAATATTTAATTTTGCATATTCTATTTTTGAAGTGGTAGCTCCTAATTCAGAAAATTACGACGGTGCAAATAATTATTCTATTGTAATAAAACTAAAATATAAGAATAGGACATTTTTATTTATGGGGGATGCAGAAAAATTGTCCGAAAACGAAATATTGGAAAAAGGATATGATATAAGAAGTGATTTAATTAAAATAGGACATCATGGTTCTTCAACGTCAACATCAGACTCTTTTATAAAAAAAGTAAATCCAAGTTATGCTGTAATATCCGTTGGAAAAAACAATTCGTATAATCATCCAAAAAAATCAGTTATGGAAAGATTAAAAAAATACGGAATAAAAGTATATAGAACTGATGAACAGGGAACTATCACCGTAAATTGTGATGGTAATAATATAACGTTTGATAAGGAACCAGCAAGTTACAGTTATATGAAATAGAGGTAGAGTATGTTAATTGTAGATAGATTTGAAGGTAAATATGTAGTGTGTGAGGATGAAAATAAAAAAATCGTTAATATAGAAAAAAATCAAATAGAAGGATGTGTTAAAGAGGGTGATATTCTTTCAAATATTAGTGGAAAGTATATTGTTGATGAGAAGGAAACTTTAAATAGAAGGAAACACATTGAAGAGATTACAAAAGATTTATGGGAAAATTAAAATATAACGTAGATTACACTTAGTAAAATTAGATGTAATTTGCGTTTTTATTTTTTTTAGTATAATGGTACAAGTAAGACAGGCAAAGAACTAAAACTGGAGCATAAATATAGACTAAGAATGTAGGAGGTATTTTTATGCTTTTAAGTTTTTTAAGTAATTTACTGTCGCATGTATTCTTCCTTTTTGGATATATATCTAGCAATAATTTATTTCCAGAGCCACTTAGTAAAACAGAAGAGGAATTTTATTTAAGAAAGTATTTTGCGGGAGATAAAAAAGCAAGGGATAAATTAATAGAACATAACCTAAGATTAGTTGCACATATTGCAAAAAGGTATTCAAACTCAGAACAGGAACTTGAGGATTTAATTTCAATTGGTATTGTCGGACTTATAAAGGCAATAGATAGTTTTAGCACAGAAAAGGGCTTTAAAATAAGTACATATGCATCTAAATGTGTTGAAAATGAAATTTTAATGCATATAAGAGCTACTAAAAAAAATAAAGCAGAAGTTTCTATGAATACAATTATTGGCACTGATAAAGATGGAAATGATATGGAACTTGTGGATACATTAGATTCTGATAGTAAGGATGCTATTGATACTATTTATAATAAAATAATGAGTGAGCAAGTTGTAAGATATATAAATGACAAACTTCCTAAAAGGGAAAAATATATAATGTGTTCAAGATATGGATTAAGTGGACACATTCAAAAAACACAACAGCAAATTGCTGATGAACTTGGAATATCACGTTCCTATGTATCAAGAATTGAGACAAAGATTCAAAATAAATTAAAGAAATTTGTAAAGTGGCAAGAGTAACTAGCTTATAAAAAAATATATAAAGAAAAGATTTGTTATTTTTATTACAAGTCTTTTTTTTATAGTATAAAAAATATGGATAATTAAAAAAAATGCTTGACTTAGAGTACACTCCAAGTAGTATAATATTAAATATATAAGAAGGGATGTGATAAAATGACAATAGCTCAAGTAAGTAAAAAATATGATATTACACCAGATACTTTAAGATATTATGAAAGGATAGGGCTTATACCGCAAGTTCCAAGAAATAAAAGTGGAATAAGAAACTATGATGAATCGTCATGTAGGTGGGTTGAATTTATTAAATGTATGAGAAATGCAGGAATGGAAATCGAGGCTTTAATTGAGTATGTTACATTGTATAAAGAAGGAAAAAATACAGCTCTAGCAAGAAAAAATTTACTTATAGAGCAAAAAGAAAAATTACAAAATAAATTGCAAGATATTACAAGCACAATTAATAGATTAAGTTATAAAATAAAATTATACGATGAAATAATTAATGGAAAAAGAAAGGATTTTATGGAAGAACCATAAATACTTTTGGTTTATTAGGTTAATATAATTAGAGGAGGAAAATATGAGTTTAATTGAAAAAATAAATGATCCTAAAGATATAAAAGGAATGAATATCAAGGAATTAAATGATTTAGCAGGGGAAGTAAGAGAAATAATTATAAAAAAAGTAAGTAAAACAGGAGGTCATATGGGACCAAATTTGGGTTTTATTGAACCTACAATTGCTATGCATTACGTTTTTAATTCACCAGTAGATAAAATAGTATATGATGTTTCTCATCAATGCTATACACATAAAATTCTTACTGGAAGAAAAGATAATTTTATTGATGAAGAAAAATATGAAGATATATCAGGCTACACAAATCCTCATGAAAGTAAACATGATTTCTTTCAAATTGGTCATACTTCAACATCAATAAGTCTTGCAACTGGTCTTGCAAAAGCAAGAGATGTTAAGAATGAAAAAGGTAATGTTATTGCTGTAATAGGTGATGGCTCACTTACAGGTGGCGAGGCATACGAGGGACTAAATAATGCAGCTGTTTTAAATTCAAATATTATAATTGTTGTAAATGATAACGAAATGTCAATAGCGAAGAATCAAGGAGGACTTGTAGGACATCTTGATACACTAAGAACGACTAATGGAAAAAGTGAATGTAATATGTTTAAAGCTTTAGGTTTTGACTATTATTATGTAGAAGATGGAAATGATGTTGAAAGTTTAATAAATACATTCAAAGCTGTGAAAGATACAAATAAACCAGTAGTTGTGCATATTCATACAAATAAAGGAAAAGGATATAAATTTGCTGAAGAAAATAAAGAGGCTGGACACTGGGTTATGCCAAGTGATTTTGATTACAGCAAAATGCCAAAAGAAAGTTATTCAAGTATACTTGCAGATTTTATATCTAAGAAATGTGAAAATAATGAACCATTTGTAGGAATCACAGCTGCAACACCTACCGTATGTGGCTTTACACCAGATTTAAGGGAGAAATTGGGTAAACATTATGTTGATGTTGGAATAGCTGAACAACATGCTGTAGCACTCGCTTCTGGTATTGCAAAAAACGGAGGTAGACCAATATTTGGAGTATATAGTTCATTTATTCAAAGAACTTATGACCAATTATCACAAGACTTAGCTTTAAATAATAATCCTGCAGTTATTGTAGTGTTTGATGGTGGATTGTCACCAATGGATGCAACGCATGTAGGTCAGTTCGATATTTCTATGATTTCAAATATTCCAAATTTAGTATATCTTGCACCTGCAAATAAAGAGGAATATATAGCAATGTTAAATTGGGCGACTACACAAACAGAACATCCTGTAATAATTAGAGCTGCAAGTATGCATGAGATGAAATCAACAGGAAATGAAGATACAACAGATTATTCTGATTTAAATAAATTCAAAGTAGAGAAAAAAGGAAATAAAGTTGCAATAATTGGACTTGGGTATTTTTATTATTTAGGAGAAGAAGTTGCAAAAATATTAAAAGATAAACTAGGAATAGAGGCAACAGTTATCAATCCACATTATATATCTGGTATAGATGAAGAACTTTTAGAAAATTTAAAAGAAAATCATGATTTAGTTATTACTTTAGAAGATGGAATTTTAGATGGTGGTTTTGGTGAAAAAATATCAAGATTTTATGGCTTAAGTAATATGAAAGTTTTAAATTATGGAGGAAAAAAAGAATTTACAGATAGAGAAGATTTAGACGAAATTTATACTAAAAACCATTTAAAACCAGAACTAATATTACAAGATATTGAAAAAGTAAATGTAATAAAATAAAAGGTGGTGTTATAAATGAAAAGTTTGGTAATATATTTTTCCCATACTGGCGAAAATTATATGAGAGATGGAATTAGAAATATTGATAAGGGCAATACTAAAATAGTTGCTGAATTTATAAATGAAATAACTAATGCAGACCTTTTTGAAGTTGAACCCGTTATTTCTTATCCATATAGTTATAAAGAATGTTGTGATAAGGCAAAAGAAGAATTAAATTTAAATATAAGACCTCAGATAAAAAATAAAATAGATAATATAAATGATTATGATGTAATTTATATTGGTGGACCTGTATGGTGGGGACATTTGCCAATACCTTTATTTACTGCAATTGAGGGATTAAATTTTGCAGGAAAAATTGTAAAACCATTTTCCACTCATGAAGGTTCAGGACTTGGAAGCATTATGCAAGATATAGAAAAGCTATGTAAAAATGCTGATATAAAACCAGGACTTGCTATTCGTGGTAGTGATGCTAATAGTTCAAAAGATAAATTAAAAGGATGGTGTATTTTATGAAAAAACAAACAGCAGGTAGAGATAGTTTAGGAAATTTTGCTCCAAAGTTTGCAGAACTAAATGATGATGTTTTATTTGGAGAAGTGTGGTCTAGAGAAGATAAACTATCTTTAAGAGATAGGTCTTTAGTTACAATATGTATATTTATGGGAAAAGGATTAGTTGATAATTCATTAAAGTATCATTTAATAAATGCAAAAAATAATGGGGTAACAAAGGAAGAAATGGCTGAGATAATAACACATGCAGCCTTTTATGCGGGTTGGCCAAATGCTTGGGCTGTATTTAATTTAGCAAAAGAAGTATATGCAGATGATACTGAAAATGGAGAACATGGTGGTATGTTTGGAATGGGAACTCCTAATACTGCATATGAAAAGTACTTCACAGGTAAATCATATTTGAAGCCTCTTGCAAAAACTGATAATTTATTTATTGCAAATGTAACTTTTGAACCTGGATGTAGAAATAATTGGCATATACATCATGCTACTAAAAATGGAGGACAGATACTTATATGTGTTGATGGAGAAGGTTGGTATAAGGAAGAAGGAAAAGAGGCTCAAAGTCTAAAACCAGGAGATGTTGTGACAATTCCTGCAAATGTTAAACATTGGCATGGAGCAAAGGCTGATAGTTGGTTTAGTCATTTAGCAGTAGAAGTACCAGGAGAAAATACATCAAATGAATGGTGCGAACCTGTATCAGATGAAGAATATGATAAATTAGGAGGAATTAAATAAAATGGAAAAAAGAAATTCTTTGATAGTATATTTTTCATATACAGGACATACAAAAATGATAGCTAATATGATAAAGGAAAAAATAAATTGTGATATAGTTGAATTGAAACCTATTAAGCCATATTCAACTAATTATCAGGAGGTAGTAGATGATGAGCAAAATAGTGAAGCAAGTAATATAATTCCTGAAATACAAAAAGTAGATGTTGATTTAAGTAAATATGATAAAATTATAATAGGTACTCCTACTTGGTGGTATCGCCCCGCACCAGTTGTAAGAGCTTTTTTGAAAAATTATGATTTGTCAGGAAAAGTTATCATACCTTTTTCAACAAATGCAGGTTGGCTTGGAAAAACATTTAAAGAAATAGAAGAATTATGCCCTGATTCAAAAGTACAAAATGAAATGAATATTGTTTTTGAGGGATATTCTGATAACCTTGTTACAAGCAATGTAGATATTGATAATTGGATTAATAGTCTGTAAAATTTAAAATGTAAAATAATTTTTATATTATGAATAATATAAAGTATATAAATAAGTAACCTTTGGTTTATCTAAGGGTTACTTATTATATATATATATGGCTTTTGATATATTTGTGTAATATAATTTTTGTTGTCAAAAATTGCGATGAAAATTTCTTGACAAAGCAAAAATGGGACGATATAATCTTGGTGTGTTTTCTAATTAGTTTCTTTCAAATTTTTCTAAGGAGGTTTTTTTGAGGTCAAAGTATAAATTAAAGTCAAGTAAAAATTTTTTGTTTCTAGTAGTATTAATTCTTTTTGTAATATTTATATCCTTACTATTTATAAATAATAAAAATAAATCAAAATTTAAAACGCCAGATATTAACTTAAACATATATAATGATAAAAATGAGGAAAAAATACAGAATATTAATGATATGCATAAAGATACTGTAGTTTTAAATTCATCTATTACAATTCCTGCAATTTTTTTAAATGATGCACCGATTAAAGAGGGTGTAGAGCAAGATACTTTAGAAGGGTATGTAGGACATTTTCCAACTACAAGTAATTTAGATGGGAATATTGGTCTTGCAGCACATAACAGGGGTTACAAAATCAATTATTTTAGTAATATACATAAACTAAATATTGGTGATGAAGTTATATATAAATTAGGAGATAATGTTAGGAAATATAAAGTGGATAAAAAATTGGAAATTGATAGTTATGATTGGGGCTATTTAAATAGTACAAATGATAATAGAATAACTTTAATAACTTGTGTAGATAACGAGCCAAATAAAAGGCTGGTTGTACAAGCAATAGAATAAGGAGGAGTGAATGCAAAAAATATGTATTGTTAATAAAAGTAAAGATAGTGTAAAAGAAAAAAAGTTAAAAAACAAGCAAGTAAATAACAAGAGAAAGTTCATTGTGGTTGTTATGTTGATGATGTTTTTTTTAAATATTCCATATAGTACAGCTGTAACTAAAAATTCAAACGATTTTGGAAGATATCATGTTTATTCATACAAGGATTCTTTTAGATATATAAAATATAAAGATAGACCACAAAGAATACACGAGTATTACTATATAAATAATGAATCTAAAAGTTTGCCTGCGTATTGTATGAATTTAGGAATGTCTGGGGCCGAAACAATTGATGGTGGATATGACGTAGATGTGGAGAAATATGTAGATGATTGTGTTGTAAATAACATTGTATTAAATGGTTATCCATATAAAACCGTAAGTGAGCTTGGCCTTGCAAACGAAAGTGAAGCAAGATATGCAACTCAGTTTGCTATATGGGTTAAATTAAATAATTTAGATATAAATCAAATAACACCAATGGAGGAACAATATTTAAGAGTTGTCGAAGGTGTGAAGAACATATATAATAATGGATTAAATTCCAAAGTACAGTACTCAAATGGTGTAGTTATTAAAGAATTAGAAAGCAATGATATTGATAAACTAGATGAAAGATATTATTCCAAAACTTACAGCCTTGAGTATGGTGATAATGTATTAGATATTGACATTAGTATTGAAGGAGTTAAAGATTATTTAATTGTAGATAAAAATAACAACAAAATAGATAGTGTTAATAAAAATAAACAAATAAAGGTTCTAATACCTAGAGAAAGTAACAGTGGCAATATAGATTTTAAAATAAATATAAAAAGTAGATATAAAGAGAGTGCTGTTCTTTTTGCTAAATCAAGTATAAGTGGTATGCAAGATTTATCCCTTACTTTAGAGCCTGTAAAATTAAAAAGTTCATATATTGGTGGAAATTTTAATGAAGTAAAAACAAATTTAAGTATCATAAAAAAAGATGCTGAAGATGAAAGCATACATATTCCAAATGTTAAATTTAGTATATATGATTTGAATGATAAACTTATTGGTAGTTTTACTACTAATGAAGATGGAAAGATATATTTAGACGTAGAAAAAGATCTAAAGATATTTAAAAATACTAAGGTAAAAGTAAAAGAGGAAGAAGTACCTGCACCGTATACCATAGATAAAAATTGTGATTTTAAAATTGTAGAGTTAAAAGTTGGTTCCACTACATCTGTAGAGTTTATGAATAATAAATTAGAAAAAATTGAAAAAATAGAGCTTCCTAAAACTGGTTTTTAAAAAATCATTGTGTTATTTATATAAAATATTAGAAATAAAATATTTAAAAAATCATTTTATACATTGTATAAGGTGATTTTTTTTGATATAATTCTTTTGGGAGGTTGTTATGGAAAATCAAATTAGAAGTAATATAACACCAGGATTAAGAGTTAAAATTGTTTTAAAAAAAGATCAGCCAACTGGGATTTTAACAGAAGGAGTAGTAAAGGATATTCTAACTAATAGTAAAGTTCATCCAAGAGGAATTAAGGTAAGGCTCGAAGATGGACAAGTTGGCAGAGTACAAGAAATATTGCATTAATTTTTAAGTATAAAAAAGCAAGATAAGTTAAAAGAGGGGATAGACGTACTATGAATATATTTGTGGGTTGTTCATCAAGGGATACTGATAATAAAAGTTATAATATGGTTGCAGAGCAAATAGCTAGCTATATTATAAATGGAGGACATAATCTTGTATTTGGTGGATGTGAACATGGATTAATGGGAAAAATTTATTCGTTAGTATCAAAAAGTAACAAAAGTGATATTATTGTTACTAGTGCTAAGGCATATGAAGGTGATTTAAAAAATATATCATACAGTAAATCGTACGTTTCAAATACTGTAAACGAGAGGAAAAATACTTTTACATCAATATCAGATATTATGATTTTCATACCTGGTGGAATTGGTACTGTAGATGAGATAATGACAGCAATTGAAACAAGAAGAAATCATGAACACAATATTCCAATTATAATAATAAATGTAGATAATTTTTTTGGACATTTACTTGATATGCTAGATAAAATTTATCACGAAGGGTTTGCAGACCCTAAGAATAGACAGTTATATATAGTAACTGATACGGCAAGCGAAGCGATTAACTATTTATTGAATTTATAAAAAACATATTTGGTAAAATTTAATAAATAGGGTATACTTGTTCAGATATTGTAAAGATTAGATAAAGAGGTATTATTTATGGAGGAAAAACAAAAAGCACTACTTGTTGGAGCAAATTTAAACGATGAATTGTATTTTTTTAAATCTATGAATGAATTAGAAGAATTAGTTAAAGCATGTGAGATTGAACCAGTTGGGAGCATTATACAAAATTTAAGGGAAATAAATTCAGCATTTTATGTCGGAACTGGAAAAATAGAAGAAATAAAAGAGAAAATAGATGATTGTAAACCTGATATGGTTGTATTTAATAACGAACTTTCACCATCTCAATTAAAAAATTTAGAATCAAAGTTAGATATACAAATTTTAGATAGAACTTCTATTATTCTTGAAATTTTTGCAAGAAGAGCTAAGACAAATGAATCTAAAATGCAAGTTGAAATAGCAAAACTTAGATATATGTTGCCAAGACTTGCAGGACTTCATATGTCTCTTGGAAGGCAAGGTGGAGGAAGTGGAATTAGTAATAAAGGTAGTGGTGAAAAACAGATTGAACTAGATAGGAGAATAATAGAGGATAGAATTAATAAATTAAATAAAGAACTAAATGAGGTTAAGATTAGGAGAAATATTCAAAGAAGAAAAAGAAATGATTCACAGATCCCTTTAGTGTCTCTTGTTGGTTATACAAATGCGGGAAAATCTACTATTTTAAATAGCTTTGTAGATATGTCATCTTCAGATAATTCAAAAAAGGTACTTGAGGAGGATATGCTTTTTGCAACACTTGAAACAAGTGTAAGGAAGGTAAAATTAAAAGACGGAAAAGAATTTTTACTATCTGATACTGTTGGATTTATACGTGATCTACCACATTCTCTTGTAAAAGCATTTAGGAGTACATTAGAAGAGGTAAAAAATGCAGATTTATTACTCCATGTTATAGATTATTCTGATGAGGACTATGAGGAAAATATTAAGGTTACAAATGATACTTTAAAAGAAATAGGAGCAGACAATATCCCTGTAGTTTATGTTTTTAACAAATGTGATAAAGTAAGTAACTGTAAATTACCATATATTGATGGAAATAAAGTGTATATTTCTGCAAGAAATAATATTGGTGTAGACCAACTTATAAAAGTAATATCAGATAAGATTTTTTCATCATATATAACATGTAAAATGGAAATTCCTTTTCAAAGAGGTGACATTACGTCATATTTAAATGAAAAGTATGAGTTTATATCAACAGATTACACAGACAGAGGAACTTTGATTAAAATTTGTTTAAGTCAGAAAGACTATGGAAAGTATAAACAATATATAATAGAGGAATAATAAATAAAGCATATGAGGTTTTATCTTCATGTGCTTTATATATTAATGTAAAGCTAGTAATATCAATACTCAACTAGTTTTTTTACAAAATGAAGTCATAGATTTAATTAAAATGTAATATTGAAATAAAAACGCCACAAAATCAAATAAATTTATAATATAAAAGCGAAAAAAACGTTGAAAAAGACGACATAAAGCTTTGACGAATATTTTTTTTTATGCTAGAATGATTGCAACATAAATATATTTGATATATTTGGAGGAGTACATATGAAGAAAATAATAGAAAAAATAGGAAAGGGATATTCTAAATTAAGGCAGACTAGGGTTAAGATCATAATAATTGCAATTCTTACTGTAATTATGCTTGTTGATGTTAATCCATTCTTTCTAAAAGCTGGTAGAGAAACATTGGTATATACATTTAAAGACGGAATACAACATCCATATGCTTTTGATAATAACCATAATTCATACAGTTATTATGCAATATCATGGATGGGAGGCCACGTTGCATATTGTATGGATTATGATATAAAAAATCCACCAAATGGAACAGGTCTTCAGTATATCGGAAATGTAAAATCAAATAAAGCAGTTGCAGTTCTTATGAACGGTTATCCTACAAAAAGTGCGGCACAGTTAGGTGCAGCTAATGATGAGGAAGCTTATCTTGCAACTCAGATGGCTGTTTGGACAGCTGTAAATGGAACGTCAGATACCAAGGGCTTAAATTTTGATATGAATAAGCTTCAAGCCAATTTAAAGTATAGTTCATATACAGGTGATATGTTAAAAAATGGTAAAAAAATAGCTAACCAATTATTAAATACTAGTTATAATCCAGGTACATTCAAACTTGACTCATCTAAAGCAAAAGTTAATTATGAATATAGTGATAGTCAAATTAAAATTGGACCATATAAAGCTGCAATAACAGGGTATTCTTCTATAAATAAGATAAATATTTCGTTATCTGGTCAACCAGCTGGAACAAAAATTGTTGATAAAAACAATAAAGAAAAATCTTCATTTTCAAAAAATGAGGAAATATATGTACTAGTTAAAAAATCACTTCCTGCTGGATCTCTAAAAATAAACGCAACTGCAAAAGCTAATAAATATGTAGGGGTTATATATGGAAGAGGTAGTTGGCAAAACTTTGTTTTCTTAGATACAGAACAAGTTGACGTATCAGGAAATGCTACAGCATCTTGGGAAGAGAGCAAAGGAAATATAAAAATTGTAAAATCTGACCAAGATAAAAAGCCTGTACAAGGTGCAGAATTTGCATTGAGTGATTCAGCTGGGAAACAGGTTGCAACTGGTAAAACAGATGCAAATGGTAGCTTAAGTTTTAATAAATTAGATCTTGGAAATTATACTTTGACTGAAAGTTCAGTTCCAGATGGCTATATTATTGAAAAGGCAAGTTATAATATAACAGTAAAGAGAAATCAAACAACTAGTGTTGAAGTAAAAAATACAAAAGTAAAAGGTGTGCTTCAAATAACAAAAGTAGAAAAGAAAGCAAAAACACCAATTGCTGGAGCTGTTTTTGAAATATATGATGCAAACAATAAAGTAGTTGCAAAACTTACAACAGATGCAAATGGTATTGCAACTAGTCCTCAATTGGAAAAAGGTACATATACGTATAAAGAAGTATCAGTTCCAGACGGATATATTATGGATACTGAAACAAGAACTTTTAGTATTACAGAAAAAAATAGTGTTGTAAGAGAAACTATTACAAATGAAAAAATAGTTGGAAAATTACAAATTCTAAAAGTTGGTGACGATGAAAAGAAACCTTTAGAAGGTGCAGAATTTGAAATATATGACTCTAACAAAAAAGTAATTGCTAAACTTACAACTGATAAAAACGGTAAGGCTGTATCTCCAGATTTAGGTAAAGGTTCATATACATACAAAGAGGTAAAAGCTCCTGATGGATATGATATGGATACAAAAGAGTATACATTTAAAATTGAAACTTTAAATCAAGTGGTAGAACAGACTGTAACTGATAAAAAAATATATGGTGTAATTAAAATTATAAAAGTTGATGAAAATGATAAGCCTATAGAAGGTGTAAAATTTGAAATAATAGACTCGAATAATAAAGTAATTTCTACAGTTACTACAGATGCAAATGGTATTGCACAAGTACAAAATTTACCTGTTGGAAAATACAAATACAGAGAAGTTGATACGCCATATCTATATGTTTTAGATGAGAAAGAATATGAATTTGAGATAACTTCAGAGTCAAGAGAAGCTAGTGCTAAGGTTGTAAACCAAAGAGCAAAGGGAATTTTAAAGATTATAAAAATTGATAAGGATAGTAAAGTAGCAATAGCAAATGCAAAATTTAATGTAATTGATAAGTCAAATAATGACATTGTTGATGCAATTGTAACTGATGAAAATGGAGTTGCAAGAACTAAAGCTCTACCAACTGGTGAATATATTTACCAAGAAGTTGAGGTTCCAGATGATTATATTATTGATTCAAAAACATATGATGTAAAAATTAAAAAGAATAATGAAATGGTTGAAAAGAAAGTTTCAAATGAACATAAGAAATTACCTGTGACTGGTGGATTCTTAAGCACAGATGCTCTAATTGTGGTCATAGTTACAGCTGGAAGTGTTATAGCATATATTTTATATAAAATTATAAAAAATAAAAAGGATAATCCAAATCCACCAGATGATAATAATTATGGTCCATATGAAAACAATAATCCAAACGATAATAGTAATAATATGATTAAGGAAAACGAATCTGACGAAGTTAATAATTTAACAAGTGAAAGTGAAAATATTGTATCAAAAAGCATTCAAGAAGACAGCAGTAATCAAGATGTTACTAATAATGAACAAAGTTTAGATAATAGTGTTAACTTACAAGAAAACATTGATAATACATCTATAGATAAAAATGTGACTGAAGATGATGCTGTGCAAAATATAGAAAGCTTAGAAGATCAAAATATAGCGTCAAATAGTGCAGAGGAAGAAGTAAGCAGTAAAGATAGCTCAATAGAGGATACACAAGCTATAGATAATAGTAATGTTATACAAGATGACAACAGTGATATAGCCTCTGAGCCTATTATAACAGAAGACAACTCTTCAAAAAAGATAGAGGAGTTAGAAGATGAAATGCTTGACTTTACGCCAAAATATAACAATGATGATTTAAATAAAAATGAATAAAAAAATTTAATTTTAAACATGCAGGATAAATCTTGCATGTTTTTTTTACTTTTACAAATAATAAAAATATGATTTATTTAGTAGGATTTTTAGTAGGAATTTTAAATAGTATGTTTGCTGCCGGTTCAGGACAGGTTTTAGTATTCTATTTAATATATTTTTTAAAATTAGAGACTCATAAAGTAAGAGCCTTAAGTGTAGCTGTACTTTCAATCTCGAGTATATTTGCTATTTTTGGATATAGAAATGTGATAAATTTTGATTACAAAATAATTACACCACTTATTGTCATTGCTTGTATATCAGGAATTATTGGAACAAAAGTTATGAAGAAAATTCCTGCAAATGTTTTAAACTTAATTTCTGGTATATTACTTGTTATTCTTACAGTATTTAAATTTTTTCAAGAAAGAGGCGTGTAAATTTGAATATAGGTTTTATTTTAATATCAATAATTAGCACAATAATTGCTGGAATGGGAATAGGCGGTGGTAGTATTTTTATACTACTTACAACAATTTTTAACATTTTAGAGCATAAGGAAGCACAGGGATATAATTTGATTATGTTCATTGTTGTAGGTATAGTTACTACTATTTATAATGTAAAAAAGAAAAATATTGATGTCAAAAATCTTTTAAAACTTGTTATTCCCGTTAGCATTGGAAGTATAACTGGCATTTTTTTATTAAAAATAATTGATGAAAAAATTTTAAAAAATTGTTTTTACTTGTTTATGGTCTTACTTGGTACATATGAAATATTTTCTAGTTTAAAAAAGATGTGCAAAACAAAAAATAATAAAAAATGAAAGGAGTGATTTTATGAGTTTCGCTAAAGGAGCTATAATGGGTATGATAGCAGGTACAGTTGTTGGTGTTATGAATAGCTCAAATATTATGGGTATGTACCAAAAAGGTAAAAAACAATTAATGAAAATGACAAAAAAATTTATTTAAAAATAAATATATATTATAATTT
>USJA01000011.1 GCA_900554875.1 uncultured Clostridium sp.
TATAAAGGCTTTGGAATTATATGCTAATATGTATTTATATATAGTTTTGAACATTGAAAAAAGAATATTTAAGGAGGAGAAAAATGTTATATACGATTTTAATATCTGTAATTGCATTTGCAGTCTCTGCTGTTTTATTTTTTAACATTGGAATTTCATATAGAAAAAAAATTGCTGAATCCACTGTTAGTTCAGCTGAAGAACAAGCAAAGAAAATTATAGAAGATAGTAAAAAAGATGCGGAAAGAACAAAAAAAGAAGTTATCTTACAAGCCAAAGATGAAATGATGAAGAAAAAAGATGAATTTGAAAAAGATGCGCGTTACAGAAAGAAAGAATTACAAGATATAGAAAATAGAATTAATCAGAGGCAAGATTTGGTTGATAAAAGAGCTGCTTTAATTGAAGAAAAAGAAAATAACATTATAAAAAAAAGTGATGAATTGCAACAAAAGGAAAAATATCTTGAAAAAGCTAAGGAAAGAGAATTAGAGGAACTTAGTAAAATTTCCAAAATGACTGTAGACCAGGCAAAATCAGAAATGATGGAAAAACTACATGATGATATGAAACAAGAAATGGCTACATTTATCCGTTCTGAGCAAGATAAGGCAAAAGAGACAGTTGAAAAAAAAGCTAAACAAATGTTAGTTGGTGCAATTCAAAAGTGTGCAACAGATCATACGTCTGAAGCGACTGTTACCACTGTTTCACTTCCAAACGATGAGTTGAAAGGTAGAATAATTGGTAGGGAAGGAAGAAATATAAAAACAATTGAGACATTAACTGGAATTGATCTTATAATAGATGATACTCCAGATGTTATTGTTCTATCAAGTTTCGACCCTATTAGACGTGAAGTTGCAAGAATCGCCTTAGAAAGATTGATTGCTGATGGAAGAATTCATCCAGGTAAAATTGAGGAAATGATTGAAAAGGCTAAATCCGAAGTTGAATCAACTATAAAAGAAGAAGGAGAAAGAGCTCTTTTTGAAACAGGTGTTATAAATGTACATCCTGATTTGGTTAAACTTCTTGGTAAATTAAAATATAGGACTAGTTATGGCCAAAATGTTTTGAATCATTCTATAGAAGTTGCTAATATTGCAGGGACACTTGCAGTAGAACTTGGCATGGATCCTACAATAGCCAAAAGAGCAGGTTTATTTCATGATATTGGTAAGTCATTTGATCATGATGTTGAAGGAACACATGTTAGTCTTGGAATTGATTTGCTGAAAAAGTATCATGAAAAAGAAGAAGTAATTTGGGGAATGGAAGCACATCATGGAGATACAGAACCTAAAACAATAGAAGCAGTCCTTGTTCAGATAGGTGATATTGTTTCAGCTTCAAGACCTGGTGCAAGAAGAGAAACTGTAAGTACATATATTAAAAGATTACAAAAACTTGAAGAAATATGTAATTCATACAAAGGTATTGAAAAATCATATGCTATTCAAGCTGGTCGTGAAGTAAGGTTAATAGTTAAACCTGAAGAAGTTGATGATGCATCTATGGTTATAATTGCAAGAGATGTTGCAAAACAAATTGAAAAGGAAATGGTTTATCCTGGACAAATAAAAGTTAATGTTATTCGCGAAAGTAGAGCTATAGATATAGCTAAATAAATTTTATAGTCAGATACAAAGTTATCTGACTATTTTTTTTCTAAAATTTGTTTACATTTTACTAATTATTTTTTTATTTAGTATAAATTTAAATTTTAATGAAATAATATTTTTAGGTGATATTTATGAAAATAGGGATTCCATTAGGTCTTGGAATATACGAATATCCAATACTTTTTAGTAAGTTTTTTGAATATTTAGGAATTGATGTAGTATATAGTGAGAGAACCAATAAACAAATTTTTGATAATGGAATTAAATATTCACTTAGTGAATCATGTCTTGCAAGTAAAATATTTGTTGGTCATGTTGCTAATTTAGTAAGTAGACAAGAAAGGGAAAATATTGATTATATTTTTATGCCTAGATTATGCACTTTTGAAAATAATCAAACAACGTGCGTTAAATTTTTTGCACTATATGATATATGTAATAATTTATTTAACTCAAATTTTTTAACCTTGAATATTGATTATGAGAAAAATAGCACTGAATTAAATGCTTTTTTAAAACTTGGAAAAAGGATAGAAAAGTCATCACGCGAGTGCATACATGCATATTTAAAAGCAAGGAAAGCACAAAGGAATTATGATAAAGAAAAATTAGATGAACAGCTAAGAATATTAAATAAAAGAAAAGACAAAAAGAAAGTAATTATAGTGGCCCATCCATATGTTGCATATGATGAATTATTAGGTAAAAGTGTAATTAAATTATTAGAGCAGGAGGGAGTAGATATTATATATGCAAATATTAATGAATTTTCTATGCAAAACCCTAAAATATTTAAATTTGTTAGAAATAAGAAATATGTATATACGAACATATCCCAAAGTATTTTTTGGAAATCGAGCAAAAATTTGTTAAATGGTATATATACAAATTTAAATAATATTGATGGAATTGTTTATCTTTCTGTATTTCCATGCGGAACAGACTCTCTTGTAAATGAACTTGCAATGAGGAGGATAAAAAATGTACCATATCTAAATTTAGTTTTAGATGAACAAGACGCACAGGCAGGTCTAAAAACAAGAATTGAAAGTTTTATTGATATTTTAGATATGAATAAAAGGGGTGAAAGAATAAGTGGATAAAGGCTCTAATAAAAAATATAAATACATTATTAGTTTTCCTCATATAGGAAATTATTATATACCAATATATAATTGGCTTTCAAATATAGTAGATAAAAGTACAACAAGAGTTATGATTCCAAAAAGAATGTCTTTAAATACAATTGAAAAAGGATCAAACTATAGCCCTGACTTTATTTGTTTACCATTTAAATATAATCTTGGTAATTTTATAGAAGCTTTAGAAGGTGGTGCAAATGTCCTTATACAGGCAGGTGGTGGATGCAAGTATGGGTATTACGCAGAGCTTCAAAAACAAATTCTAGAAGATCTTGGATATAAATTTGAATATATTACTTTAGTTGAAATGGGTAAAATTAAACCATTAAGTGTGTATAAAAAATTAAAAAAAATTAATCCAAAACTCACATTCATTAAACTAGTATATAGATTTTTTATAGCAGCAATGATAGCATTTTTTTTGGATAGATTTGAAGTATATATGAGAAAAAATCTGGCTTATGAATTACATAAAGGAAAATTTGATTTATTGCATAAAAGTTTTTTAATTGAACTAAAAAAAGTAAAAAATTTTATAGAATTAATTAAAATCAAAAATAAATATTATAAAAAGCTAAAGTCTGTAGATGTTATATCAATTAAAGAGAGAAATGAAAAGATTAAAATTGGAATAATTGGAGAACTATTTACATCAATGGAACAATTTTCATCAGATAATATAGAAAGAAAATTAAATAATTTGGGTGCTGTTACTAAAAGATATACAACATTAACTTATCTGATGGTAACAAAACCACTTGAAATGAAAAAGCTTATAAAAAGATCAAATAAATATATTAAGTACGAACTTGGTGCTGATGGTACAGTAAGTGTGGCACATGCAATTGAACTTGCAAATAAAGGATATGATGGAATTATACATATAAAGCCATTTGGATGTACACCAGAGGAAAATGCTGTACCAATTCTTCAAAAAATAAGTAAAGATTTTGATATACCTATTATGTATTTAACATTTGATACACAAAATAGTGATACAGGAATAAATACAAGATTAGAGGCCTTTTATGATATGCTCTACATGAAAAAGGAAAAACAAAAATTCATAAAAACAAAGGAGGTATTAGATGGATAGAAAATATTATATAGGTATAGATATAGGATCAATATCTACAAAAGGGGTAGTTATTGATTCTAACAATAATATTATTGCAAGTGAATATTTATGGACAGAGGGAAATCCAATTGAATCTACTAAAAAAGTTATAACTAGTTTAAAAAATAATTTAGATGAAAAGGAAATCAATCCAGATATATATGGTATAGGTACAACAGGCTCCGCAAGAAATTTAATTGGGACTGTATTAAATGCCAGTTTAGTAAAAAATGAAATTACTGCACATGCAATTGGGACTTTATCAAGACATCCTAACGTTAAAACTATACTTGAAATAGGAGGCCAAGATTCTAAAATTATTATAATTAGAAACGGAGTTGTAGTTGATTATGCAATGAATACATTATGTGCTGCTGGTACAGGTGCGTTTTTATCATCTCAAGCCAAAAGATTAGGCGTAAAAATTGAAGAGCTAGGGGATATAGCCCTAAAATCTAAAAATCCTACAAAAATTGCTGCAAGATGTACAGTATTTGCTGAATCAGATCTTGTTCATAAAGCACAAATTGGACATAGCAAAGAAGATATTATAGCAGGAATATGTGATGCTGTTGTAAAAAATTATTTAAACAATTTAGCCAAAGGAAAGAATATTGAAGATGAGGTAATATTTCAAGGTGGCGTTAGTAAAAATGTTGGAGTGGTTAATGCTTTCAAAAAACAACTTAATAAAAAAATAATAGTAGATAATGATTCACATCTTATGGGGGCACTAGGAATTGCTATTCTTTCAAAAAAATTAAATTGTACAAATAAAAAAATAAACTTCACTTTTGATATTAAAAACATAGAATTTAAAACTGTAGGTAGAGAGTGTAATGGTTGTGCTAATAATTGTGAAATTGTTGATGTATATAAAGATAAAAGTTTGATAGATAGTATGGGTGGTAGATGTCAAAGAGCAAGCTCAGTGTTGAAAAGTAGTTAGAATATATTGACATAAGATAATGTGTAGGGTATACACTGAAAGGTGCTCTTATTTATGAAATCTATTAAAAAAAATTTCGGAAAAATACACAGTATAGTATATCTGATTTTATAGTTGACTTTTTTTACATTATATCTGACATTCTTATAATACTATATATATATTATACTATGTTTAATGCATCTTATTTTGCTTTTAATAATAGCAGCCATAGCTTTTATAATTTATGCAGATGTTATACGTTTTTAAAAAGATAAAGTTTAAAATTAATTGTAAAAAACAAGTGAAAATTAAAAAAGATAAGTAATTTTGTTTACTTATCTTTTTTTTGATGGTATAATAACTAAGGATAAGAGAGGTTTGAAATGTATGAAAGCATTAGTTACAGGTGCATCGTCAGGTATAGGATATGATATATCAAAATATTTGGCTAAAAGAGGTTATGATATTATAGCGGTTGCAAGAAATAAAAGAGCTTTAGAGAACTTGGAAAGTGAAATAAAAACAAATGTTAAAATAATATGTACAGATTTATCTTTAAAAGATAATTGCATACAGTTATACGAAAAACTTAAAGAAGATGAAATTGATGTATTAATAAATAATGCTGGTTTTGGAATGTATGGAAATTTTGACGTTTTAGATCTAAACAAAGAAATAGAAATGATTAATGTAAATATTATAGCTTGTGATATTTTAACAAAGTTATTTTTAAGGGATATGAAAAAAAGAAACAGGGGATTTATATTAAACGTAGGTTCACTTGCTGGTTTTATGCCTGGCCCACTTATGAGCTCATATTATGCTTCAAAATCATATGTGGTAAAATTAACGCAGGCTATTAGAAAAGAATTAAAGAAATCAAAATCAGGTGTATCTGTAAGTGTTTTATGCCCTGGACCTGTGAATACAAATTTTAATAATACTGCTGGTGTAAAATTTGCTGTAAAGCCTTTGTCAAGTGAATATGTCGCAAAATATGCGATTGATATGATGTTTAAGAGAAAACTTGTAATTGTACCTGGTTTTACAATAAAACTTGCTAGATTTTTTAGTAAATTTACACCTGATAATATTTTATCAGAAATTACATATTATATTCAGACTAGGAAAGATAAATAATAGGAGAGTGAAAGATGAACTTTTTAATTATAGGGGATGTAGTAGGAAAAAGTGGAGTAGAGAAATTACAAAAAGAATTACCAGATTTAATAAAAAATAATGAAATAGACTTTTGTATTGTAAATGGCGAAAATTCTGCTAATGGAAAAGGCCTTAGAAGACAAGAATATGAAAAGATAAAATCATGTGGTGCTGATGTAATTACAATGGGAAATCATATATATTATAGAAAGGAAATGGCAAACGAATACATAAATTTTAAGGATCTGTTAATTCCTGCCAATATAACAAATCTAGTTGGAAATCATAATATTGTAATTGAAAGAAATAATAAAAAAATAGGAGTTATTAATTTAATTGGAAAAGCTGAAATGGGAGATATTATAGAAAAAAATACAAGTGATCCCTTTAAAAGCATTTTAATTCAGTTAGACGAAGTAAAAGAAAGTGGTGCAGACTACATTTTTCTTGATTTTCACGCAGAAGCTACAGCAGAGAAGATAGCAATGGGATATTTTCTTGATGGAAAAGTTACATGTGTATTTGGAACACATACTCATGTGGCAACGGCAGATGAAAAAATTCTTAAAAATGGAACTGCATATATAACTGATATTGGTATGACAGGTCCAAAAGATAGTGTAATTGGCTTAAAGAAGGAAATAGCATTGAAAAGATTTGTACAGGGAGCATATGCCAAATATGAATGTAGTACAAATGAAGCATTTTTGAATGGATTAATTGTAAAAACAGATGATTTAACAAATAAGGTTGAGAGCATAAATAGGATTAATATGTAACGAAAAATTAAACATTTCATATAATAAAATATAGCCGTAAATAGGTGATATTATATGAAATGTTTTTTTTACAGTATTAGAGATTTATACTATGATGCAAAGAATATTAGAAAAAAAGATCCGGCTGCAAAATCAATTATTTCAGTTATTTTGCTATATCCAGGGTTTAAAGCAATAGTTGACTATAGAATTTCACATTTTTTATATAAACATAGATTGTACTTTTTGGCTAGACTTATTTCACAAATTTCTAGACATAAAACAGGTATAGAAATACATCCAGGTGCAAAAATAGGTAAGAGGCTATTTATTGATCACGGTATGGGAATTGTTATCGGTGAAACAGCAATAATTGGAGATAACTGTACAATATATCATGGAGTTACACTTGGCGGTACTGGAAAAGAAAAGAAAAAAAGGCACCCAACTTTAAAGAATAATGTATTAGTGGGTTGTGGAAGTAAAGTCTTAGGTAATATTACAATTGGAAATAACGTTAAAATTGGTGCAAACTCTGTAGTCTTAAATAGTATAGAAGATAATAATACTGTTGTTGGAATACCAGGTAAAAAAATAAAGAAAAAGGATTGATTAGTCCTTTTTCTTTATTTGTCTTAAGCAATTTTTACATATATTTTTATCCTTAAATATTATAACATCATTTGCTTCACCACAAAAAATACATGATGGCAAATATTTTTTTAGAATAACAGAATCACCACTTGTATATATTTCAAGCGAATCTTTTACTTCAATTCCTAAACTTTTTCTAAGTTCTGATGGAAGTACAATTCTTCCAAGCTCATCCACTTTTCTGACAATTCCTGTAGACTTCATAGCTACCTCCTTAAATTTTATTTATTATTTTATTTACTTTGAATTAATGATGATATGTTTCGTTATTTGAGATCTTAAAAGCTCTAAATATTTGTTCAAGCAAAAATAATCTTATTAACTGATGTGGAAATGTGAGTTTTGAAAAACATACTTTATAGTTACACATTTCTAATAGTTCATTTGACATACCAAGGCTTCCACCAATTAAAAAAACAATTGTAGAATAGCCATTTAGTGTTATATTTTCAATTTTTTCTGAAAATTGTATTGATGTAAGATTATTTCCTGTAAGATCTAAAGCTATAATATATGGTTTACTTATTTTCTCAAGTTTGTTTATTATTTTATTACTTTCTTTTATTTTAACATTTTCCATATCTAGCTTAGAGAGAGAAGGCGAGAGCTTTTCATCATCAACGTTAATTATTTCTAACTTTGCGTATTTTGAAATTCTTTTCTTGTATTCATCAATTAAATTTAAAAGATTTTTATCCTTCACCTTTCCAACACACATAATTTTAATGTTTATCATATGTTATACACCTCACAGGAAAGACTCTTTGATGCAACGTTTAGATTTATATTTGAAAGTGTTATATCATTTTTTAAAAGTTCATCTTCTAGAGTATTAATTAAAATATCAGGATTATTATTATTTTGACTAAGATGTGCAAATAAAAAATCATCTTTTCCTAATTTTGCTAGCCTTGCAACAGTTGATGCAGTGTCATCGTTGGATAAATGTCCTGTTATACTTTTTATTCTATGTTTTAAAGGATAAGGATATCTACCAAAGTCAAGCATTGTTGTATCATAATTTGCTTCTAATACTATGTAATCAGCAAGTTTTAAATATTCAAAAACTTCATCGGATACATAACCAAGATCTGTGGCGTATGTTAAATTACAATTATCACCTTGTATGTTATATCCACAAGGACATACAGCGTCATGTGAAGTCTCAAAAGGCGTTATCTGTAAATCATTTATTTTAAAAGTTTGTCCGTATGTTATTTTGGTTATATCAGCCGGTATATTTTTTTCATTTAACATATTTTTAAGATAAGATGCTGTTTTGCCACAAGCATAAATTGGAATATTGTTTTTTCTACAAAGAAGAGATAATCCTTTAATGTGATCAATGTGTTCATGTGTTATTAAAACAGCGGATATATCTGATAGTTCTTTATCAATTTCTTTTAAACCTTCATTAATTGCCTTATATGAAACTCCTACATCTAATAAAATATTAGTTTTCTTAGATTCAATATGGAACATATTACCTGAACTTGAACTATATAATGGGTGAATATTAAGCATTATCTTCACCCTGTAGAGAAGTACTATCATCTACAAGTTTAATATCAGCACCAATATTATTGAATTTTTTTGTAATATTCTCATATCCTCTTAAGATATGTTCAATGTTATACACTTCAGTTGTTCCTTCTGCAACAAGACCCGCAATGATCATAGCAGCTCCAGCCCTTAAGTCATGTGCTTGAACAGGTGCACTATATAATTTTTCAACTCCTTTTACAATGGCAGTAGAACCGTGTGCAGAAATATCAGCACCCATTTTAGCAAGTTCATCTGTGTATTGGAACCTTGAACTCCAAATACTTTCAACTATAATGCCGGTCCCATCACAAATTGTAAGTAAAATACACATTTGAGGTTGCATATCAGTTGGAAAGCCAGGATATGGCATTGTTTTTACGCTAAAGGCTTTAGGTGTAGAATCCATTTTAACTCTAACTGCTGATGGAAATTCTTCGACAGTAGCACCCGCCTCAATCAATTTTGATGTAATAGGTTCTAAATGCTTAGGAATACAATTTTTTATTAGTACATTACCTTTTGTGACTGCAGCAGCTACCATAAAAGTTCCTGCCTCAATTTGGTCTGGAATGATAGAATAACTAGATTTTTGAGAAAGACTATCAACACCTGTAATTTTAATTGTATCTGTTCCAGCCCCCTTAATATTTGCTCCCATAGAATTTAAGAAGTTGGCAAGATCAACAACATGTGGTTCTTTGGCACAATTTTCAATTGTTGTATTTCCGTCAGCAAGTGTTGCAGCAAGAATGGCATTCATAGTAGCGCCAACACTTACTACATCCAAAAATATGTTGTTTCCCTTAAGTCTTGCTTCTCTACTTGCGTATACATTTCCACTTTTTACTTCGACCTTAGCACCTAAGTTTTCAAAAGCTTTTATATGCTGGTCAATAGGTCTAGCACCTAAATTACATCCACCAGGTAAACTTATTTGTACTTTATCAAATCTTCCAAGCAAAGCGCCTAATAAATAATATGAAGCTCTAAATTTACTTGTAAGTTCATATGAAGCAATAGCAGAATTTACATTAGAATTATCTATTATTACTTCATTATCTGAAATATGTTCAATTTTTGACCCCAAAGATTCTAAAATTTTATAATATGCTCTTATATCACTTATATTTGGCACATTTTCAAGGTGACATTTCCCTTTTACAAGTAAAGTGGCTGGAATAATAGCAACAGCAGCATTTTTGGCTCCTGAGATTATAACTTCACCTTCTAATTTACATGGCCCTTTAACAACAAATTTTTTCATATATAACCATCCTTCCGAACATCTTTATACTATAATATAGTTAACTCCAAAAAAGTATAACATAATTTTTACAAAAAAACAATATTTACGACAAAATATATATGTCATCTTTTAAAAAGATTTTTTATATCACAACATAGATTATTACAGCAACCTGTAATATTGCTCAATTCATTTTCGACACACATAAGCTTTGAAAATAAAAATAAATCTTTTCCCGTAACATAATGGGATTTATTTATATGTAATTTTCCAGGATAGCAACATAAAAAATTATTTAAAATTTTCCTTGGAATAAAATTATTTGTATAAATATTTTTCATATTTCACCTCCTTATATTATATATTGTATGTTTAACATTACTTCTAAGTTATTTATATTATATTTTTAACTCTTGGAATATTTTTTTATAAATATTCTTTAAAGTCTTGTTTTTTATAAAAATATATGCTAAAATATATTAGTAAATTTAATTACTTGATAATAGGAAGGTGAATAGATATGAAAAAAGAAATACAACCAAATTATGAAAATACACAAATAAAGTGTGTTTGTGGTAACGTTATAGAAGTAGGTTCTACAAAAAAAGATATGAAAGTAGATACTTGTAGTAAATGTCATCCATTTTTCACTGGTCAAAAGCAAGCTATGTCTAGTCAAGGAAGAGCTGCTAAATTCTTGGAAAAATATGGAAAGAAAGCTTAAGTTAAAGATTAGATAGGGTGCTTTAAAGTGCCCTTTTATTTTTTTGGAGAGAAATATATGAAGAAAAGAAAAGAAAAAGTTGGGGGAATGGCTTTATTTAATGGTCTAATGTTAAGAAATAAAAAAAGAGAAGCTGTTGGTAAGGTAGATAATAACAAAAACATTACGGTAGACATAACAGAATTAAATAATAGAGTTGATGAAGATAGATTTACAATATATGATGTACCTATAATTCGAGGAATGATAAGTATGAAAAATATGATTGCCTCATCTGTTCCTTATGTATTAAAGTCTTCACAGGATATATTAGATAAAACATCAAAAGAAAAAGTTGAAATAGATAGGTTTGAAGTAATAACTGCATATGTAATATCAATAACGCTTATACTTGTTTTAGTTGCAGCTGTACCTAATTTTATATCATACTTTCTTTCTATTAATATACGTAATATATCTCAAGCAATAATGCAAATAGTAGCCTTTATTATTTATTTATTATTACTTTCAAAAATAGACTCATTAAAAACATTATTTGAATATCATGGTGCGGAGCATAAAGCTGCAAATGCTTATGAGAGACTAAATAAAAAAGAAATTACAGTAGAAAATGTAAAAAAGCAATCAAGATTTCACACAAGATGTGGAGGAAATTTTGTAGTGTACCTTTTCATACTTATACTTACAATAACAATGGTGATTCCTTCAAATAATCTTGTATTTAAAACTATTATACAGGTTGCATTATTACCATTTTTGGCAGGATTTTCTTATGAACTTATAATGTATACAGAATATTTGCCAGATTTTTTAAAATTTTTGGCGTATCCTGCTATGTCAATACAACTTATAACAACAAGAGAGCCAAGCGATGATAAGATAGAGCTGGCTATATATACATTATTTGGATGTGTAAATGAAAATATAGATTTATCTGTGAGTGATTTCTTAAGAAATTACTCATCAAATAACAAGGATTTAAAGACTAAAATTCAACTTAAAGAAGAACTACTTGTTATATCATCTATCAATAATATAAAAGTAGATGAAATATTTGCAGATATGGATAATATAAAATTAAGCTATAATGAGCAGATAAAGGCAAATATGATGTTAAATAAGTTATACAAAGAAAATATACCTCTTGCTTATGTTATAGGATATACTAATTTTTATAAAGAAAAATATTTTGTTAATCCTAGTGTTTTAATTCCAAGAGTCGATAGTGAGATATTAGTTGAAAATGCTATTTCATATATAAATAATGAAAAGCATGAAGTAATGCTTGACATGTGTACGGGAAGTGGCTGCCTTGGAATATCGATTGCTAAAAATTCAGATATAAAACATGTTGATTTGGTAGATATTTCAAGTGATGCCCTTCTAATTACACAAAGAAATATAAAAGAAAATGGAGTAGAAGGTAAGTGCAGTGTTGTAAATTCTAATTTGTTTTCTAACTTAAAAGGTACAAATGCAAAATACGATGTTATTGTTTCTAATCCACCGTATATTAATTCTAGTATGATTTCCTCACTTGATGAGGGCGTAAAAAAAGAACCAATTATTGCATTAGATGGTGGAGAAGATGGAATGAAATATTACAAAAAAATATTAAAGGACGCAGAAGAATTCTTAAATAATAACGGATTAATTATTTTTGAAATTGGGTATGATCAATTAGAGAAAATAAAAAATGAAATAAGCAGGTATGAAAAAATAAAAATAATTCAATGTATTAAAGACTATGGAGGAAATGATAGGGTGGTTATATGTCGTTTTCAGAACAAATAAAAAATGAAATATTAAATAATATGCAAAAGGATTTAAAAGACAAAAATAAGGTTAATTTAGAGGCATTTGGTGAGTTACTTACACAGGCAAATAAAAAAAATGACTTGAAGGAAGATTATAATCCTTTCTTTGATATAGCAAAATTAAATGAGAGTAACATTAAATATATATTAAAAGGTGTGTTTTTAAGTTCTGGTTGCGTTGTAAATCCCTCTTTAGATTATCACCTTGAAATATCATTTAAAAACAAAGCATGTACAGAATATATATATGATATATTATCTCTTCTTGAGTTTACTCCTAAAATTTTAAAGAGAAAATCTTCAAGCAACTATGTTATATATATAAAAGAATCAGATCAAATTGTAACATTTTTGGGACTTTTAGAAGCAAATAAATCTGTACTTAATTTTGAACAAATACGTGTTGAAAAACAGGTTAAAAATAATATCAATAGGAAAGTAAATTGTGAAACAGCCAATCTATCTAAAACTATTGCAAGTAGTGTAACTCAACTTGAGGCAATAAAAAAAATTAAAGATTTTGGAAAATTTGAAGGGCTTGAGGAAAAATTAAAGTACGTAGCCAATTTAAGGGAAAAATATCCAGATAAAAGTTTATCATTCATAGCACAGAAAACAAATATGGAAAATAAACTTACAAAATCAGGTCTAAAGCATAGATTAGATAAGATCGTTGAAATTGCAAATAATATATAGATTATGCCCCGTATAATAACGGGGCAATTTTTATATTATTTAGAACTTTTTAGATTTTTTAATTTTGCATTAAGAATAGATTCTTGTGATTTTAAATCTGTAATCATTGAATTATACTCTGAAACAAGATTGGCATTTGTAAACATAACATTGTTTCCACTTATTTTCCAGTTTTGCTTGTTTTTGTTTAAAAAATCAAAAATATTGTTTATTTTGTCTAACCATTTATCGTATTCAGCCGCAATTTCTTTTAAAGTAGCTACATCCTCTTTAACTTTTAAGTTATCATTTAGCTTTGAAACAAATAGGTTAGAATAATATTCAGATAAATTAAGTTCATCAGCTTTTGAATTTATATATTCATCTGAAATTAATTCATCATATTTTGTAAACGTTGAATTTTCAGTGTCCTTTATATTTTTAATATTTTCTTTTGATTTAGTAAATTCAGGGCCGTCACTTGAAATATTTGAAGCTGTTAGTGAATTTCCAAGTAAATTTTTAGAATATATTGATACCAAATCACTAGAAGTATTTATATATTCTATATAATACTCTTTTAATGCCTTTTCAACTTTAGCAAAATTTCCAGTAGTTTTTATCTCCTTATCAAAATTTGTTGATGTATGCATTGATGTTGCAACATCATCTAATATTTTCTCTTGTTTTTCTTTGTTTTGTTTATCAAAGCTATATACTCCAATTGCAGCAACTATTCCTACAACTAAAATGCAAACAATGATTATTATAACTAAAGCTCCTTTTGTTACCTTTCCATACTTTTTCATATAAATAATTCCTCCTTTGATATAAGAAGTATATCATATAAGTAAATTTTAGTCTAGCATTTGCATTTATTTTTTAATATCATCTCACATTTTTCCATAGGATATCTTCCGACGCAAGTGTTATCACATCTTCTGTCACGTAATAATTTTATTGGATTTTCTTCTACCTCAAACCTATAATCGCAACCATGTTTTCTGATGTATTCATTAATTACCATATGGCTTGGAACTTGATTTACATTATCATTTACTATGTCTTGATACATGAAAAACTCGAAATTATCAGGCACATCTTTTAGTAATAGATAATCTTCTCTTACAGATGTATAACTTACTGTACCTTCAAGAATTCGTCTTACATATTCAATATTTGGTCCAAGTTTTAAAAGCTCAGGAAATGTTCCATCACATATTACTTCTTGCCATTGCTTATTTTCATATTTTTCAAGTAATTTTGCAGCCATATGAAGATGACTGACTTCATATTCAAAATAGCATTCCCATATTTTCTTTATACAAGGATCAGTTTCATCCATCATGCAAGAATAATATAGATAACATTCAGTATATTCATGCATAAGTAAATTTTCAAGCCATGACATATTAGGATCCATTAAGCTTTCATATTGGCTTACATGTGCTTCTTCAACCATACCAATTTCTTGATATAACTTACGACCAAGGTCAGAAGTATAAAACATTCCAATATTCATGTAGTAATTCATAGTTTGTTGTTCTGCAGCCGTAATTATTGCTATATCAAGTTTTGTTATCATATCAGCCTCTTTATAATTAGTTGCACATTTTATATTATCAAAAGGATATCTGTGATGGGCTATAGTTGGTCTTCCTGGCATTATTTCAGTATACCTTCCAACTAATTTTTCTGGAAGAATTCCATATTCCATTTCAAGTAAATTTGCATAACGGTATAAATGATCAAAATCCTCTAAAAGTGCAAAATTAAGTGCATTTACAACATTCTGATCCGGATCACGTTGTGCAAGTCTTGCGGTAAGGTCAACAGCGAGTTGTTCATATGTAATTGTATGTTCAAGTAAAGTCTCTTTTTTAGGTTTTAAATTACTTATCTTTTTTTGCTGTTGTTGTTCTATATTTCTCATCAAGGCAAGTTCACGCCTTAAATCATTGTTATTACAGTTTCTTGAAAATTGATGAGAAAATTTAACAGCTTCATATTCAGTTCCATTCATAAGAACGATTCTTGTTTTTGTATATGGACTTACTTCACATATGTTATATGATTTTGGATAAAGTTCACACCAATTTTTAATGCTTTTGTTTATATCCATAGGCTTTAATTCAAATGGATTCATTTATATCACGCTCCTTAAGAAATAATATGATATACATTTGACTAATATTCTAAACATTACTCATTTAAAATATGTTATGGTCTAAAATCTTTTTTAGTAAATGTTGAAGTAACAAATAAAAGAAAAATGTATATTAAAGTATATATTAATATTT
>USJA01000012.1 GCA_900554875.1 uncultured Clostridium sp.
AATATATTAAACTATTAATTATCAAAAAGGACCAGATTTTAAAATCTGGTCCTTTATTTAAACAAACTAAAATTACTTTTTATTTACTAGATCTTTTAAAGCTTTTCCAGCTTTGAAAACTGGAGCTTTAGAAGCTGGTATTTTGATTTCAGCTTTAGTTTGTGGGTTTCTTCCTTTTCTAGCAGCTCTTTGTCTTACTTCAAAAGTACCGAATCCAACTAATTGAACTTTTTCACCATTTTTAAGTGCACTTTCAACACTTACAACGAAAGCATCTAAAGCAGCTTCAGCAGCTTTTTTTGTTAATTTGCTTTCTTCTGCAATTTTAGCGATTAATTCAGCTTTATTCATTATAAATCCCTCCTACTTACAAGTACAATATACTACAAACACAGGCTATTGTCAACACTTTTTTTGTATTTTCTCTACTTTTTTTTCCTTTTATCAATGATTTTACATATTTTGTTTCCATAAGGAAGTTGCATAATTTCCTCATTACTTAATATATTAAATTTAACCAAAATGAAGGCATATGAAGCTATTGCAAACAATATAGTAATTATAGTATTTAGTGAAGTAGGTATATTTATGTAACCAAGCCCTTTGTTACATAGAAAAGTACATATTGCCATTAAAAATGTCGCAACTACTGGCTTAAATAGTATTTCTTTCATATTAGGAACCTCTTTTAAAGTTTTAAATAATATTATGAAAGAAAGTGTACATGTTATTGCTTGATATATTATAGTAGTAATTGTTGGAACAACTATACCATATCTAGGAATAAATATAACGTTTAAAATATATTTTACAATTGCACCACTAAGTAGACAAATTCCCGGCACATATAATTTGCCTAGTCCTTGAAGTGAACCATATATAGTTTGAGCGACAACAGAAAATACTAATACCCAACATTGTATTTGTAAAAGCCATGCCCCTTCTGTTGCATTTGGAAATATAAGTGCAAAAATATTATTAGCAAGTAAAAACATACCAGCTGCACATGGCAATGCTATAAGAACCGAAGTTTTTAGTGAAAAATTAATTTTATTAACAGCTGCCTCTTTATTTTTCTTAGCTATTGCACTAGATATAAATGGTACTAATGCAACTGAAAATGCAACATTTATAGACAAAGGTACTGACATTAATATATCTACCTTTCCAAGTAAAATTCCATTTTGTCTATTTGCTTCTTCTAATGTTAGTCCAAAGCTCTGTAGCCCATTCATAACAGTTACCGTATCAATAACATTTGAAAGAGCAACAACAACACTACCAAATGATATTGGAATAACATAAGAAATTAATTTTTTTACAATTGTTTTCCTTGGTGTTATAGCAAACTTCTCAGATTTTTCTATATCTTTCCATATATCCTTTTTATTTCTATTATAGTATGTTAACATGTAGAAAAAAGCTGTTGAAGCTGCCACCGTTGTTGCAAGCGTAGAACCTGCTGCCATTATTTCAGGTGTTCTTCCAAATAACATTACAACAAATATTATTGAAAAAGCACTATTTACAATCTGTTCAATAATTTGAGCCTTACTATATTCCATCATGTTACCCATTCCAACAAAATATCCTCTTAAAACGGCTGACATTGCTACAAATATAATTGCTGGTGCTAAAGCCATTAATGTATATTTAACACCTGGATTGGATAAAATTGTGTTAGAAATAAATCCTGCACCAAAGAATAGCATTAAAGCAAACATTACTCCAATAAATGTAAATACGTACATTGCCGTTCTAAAAATTCTATGTGCTCCCCTTTTATCTCCTATGGCAATCTTTTCAGATACAAGCTTTGAAATTGTATTTGGTATTCCCATTGTGGCTACTGCAAGTATTAATGTATAAACAGTAAAACCAGATCCATAATAACTATTTCCTGTATCTGAAAATTGTTTAAAATTTGTAAGTATTACCCTATATATAAATCCAAAAACCTTTATTAAAATCTGCGATACCATTATTACTAGTACCCCATTCATAAAGCTTTGCCTTTTTACTGCCAAAAAATCACTCCCTCTTTAAACTATATTAAATAACATACCAATTATACCATATAGATTTTTTAATAACAATATTTGTAATGCTTTTTTCAGGTTTTATTAAAGAAAAAAATGCTACAATAAACATCATAGCACTTTCTAATTTTAAATATGTTCTTTGTTTTTTTTATTATTCTTTTTAGATAACCTTATTTTATTTTTATCTATTTTAAATCTTCCTTTATTTTCATTAAACTTCCCAAGTGCTTCATGTCTTATCACAGTAAAGTTATTAAGTAATCTACCAGTAAATACAATAACTGCACCAAGATATAGATCTAAGTTTAGTTTTGTACCTATATACACTAAAAATATTGCAATTAAAGAATTACCAAAAAAACCTGTTAAAAACACATTCATCTTAAATTTTTTTTCAATATTTGCAGAAAAAGCTCCAAAAACAGAATCAAGACAGGCAAGTATTGCAACAGCAATATACTGTGAAAGCGAATATGGTACAACTACATTTAATCCTGTTAAAATTCCAGCTATTACAAATAATAAAAGTATTAATACTCCAATCATATCATAACTCCTTTACTTATCTACAGTAGTTGCGTTTTTAAAAGTAAGATTTCCTTCATATTTAGGAATTTTAACCTCTTTTTCTCTAGAAATAGATACTCCTACACCCAGTTCTTTTAACATATCAACTACACCATTTTTTATATTCATTGCACTTTCCAAATATTGTGCATTTCCTATTGCCTTTATCTCAAATGGAGCTGCAACCTTTTGATAATTTACCTGAATTACAGGTCCAACACATCTAATTGCAGAAGTGGCAATAATTCTTTGATCATTTACACTTATTGCTTCAGCACCTGCTGCTTTTAGTTCATTTACAACAGTTAACACATCACTATCATGTACTAAAGTATCTGTTCTAGTTGATGTATCACTTGGTTTATCACCATCGCTTAAAGTTATAATAACACCTTCGCCCTTAACGTCTGTTGTACCTGAAAGTAAACTTAAGTAATCAATCTGATTCTTCATTGAGGCAATTAAACTATTATTCGTAGATGAACTATTTTGATATTCCTCAACTACTTTTTGACTTTCATCATATTTATTTTTTAATTCATTATAATTTCTTTGTAAATTAACTAATTCATCAGAAAGTTGAGCTTCTCTTTTTCCCTGTAAAACTTCTTCAGTATTACTTATAGTTTTCATTTGAGCAACTAACATTACACTTAAGAAAAAAAGTGCAATACCAATGCATATATATGTAACAACTGAATTTTTTTTACAGAACTTTACTACCTTTTTAAAGAAAATATTCTCATTGTTTTTTTTATCTATTTTGTTTTCAGCCAATTAATTCACATCCTTTTAGAAACTTGAATATGTAGGTCTAGTTTTTGTCATATCTATAACACCCACACTATCTTCTGCAATACTTTGAAGTATTGTTTTTAAAAATACCATTTTATACTCTAAATCCGTATCATTTGGAAATATTATGTTCAGTTTATCATTTATTGTTATGGTTGTCAAGGAGTTTTCAAAACTTACCTTAGTTATATTACCACTTATGTTATCTTTTTTAAATTCCTTTTCAATTTTCTTATATATATCAATTTTAGACAAATCTATGTCATTTATTTTTTTGCCTAACATTACATCATTATCAAATGTGATTCCGGTAATTAATATTTCATCATTAGTTTTTTTATTAATATCTACCTCTTCTAATATATATCCATCTTCACTTAATGAAAAAAATTTTCCACTATCTTTATCATATGCAAAATATTTTGAAGTTCTCTCAACTACATTTATATTAATCTCATTTGGAAGTTTTAATCTAAGTTTTATACTTTCAACATAAGGTAGAGTAGTAACTGCTTTTTTATCGCTTTTAAAATATTCTATAAATATATTTTTTCCAACTTCAATTCCAGCTTTATTTACAATATCTTGCTTAGAATACTTTGATGTTTCATTTAAATTAACCTTTACTAAATTAAAATTTTCAAGTGTTAGTAACAAATATATTCCAGATATTAAAATACCTATAATAAAAAAGATAAAGATGATCTTAGTTGCCTTTCTTTTTTTCTTTCTTTCATTTACAGTCACTTTACCAGAATACTGTATACTATTATTTTTTTTATTTTTGTATCCATTGCTTGTCCCACTCTTTTTTTTTGTTTCATTAGTAGATTTACTTACTTTTTTTTCCATATTGCACCTACTTTTTTATTACATCAGATATACACTTATATATTTTGTTGTTAACCCCATTTAAAACAAGTTTAGACGAATTTTCTGACATCATATTAATTATTTTTTCATCTAACATATACTCTATTTTGTTATATAAAAGTTCAGTTGTCAAATCCTTTTGTTCAATAATTATCCCAGCATGAGCATCGGATAAAACTTTAGCATTATAATACTGGTGATTTTCAGCTGCACTTGGAAGTGGTATAAGGATTGCAGGTTTTGACGATATCTCAAGTTCTGTAATTGTCATTGCTCCAGATCTAGTGATACATATATCTGCCACTTTATACATCTTTGGCATATCAAATACAAATTTTTCAATTTTTATATATTCATTTAAATTTATATTATTTTCTTTCTCAAAATTTTGTTTCTTTTGCATAATATTATCATAGTTTTTGTTACCAGTAACAAGAACAATAAAGAAATCCTTACTTAATTTTTCCACAACCATATCAAAAACTATTTGATTAAATTTCATTGCACCTTGGCTTCCACCTGTTACAAATACAATTTTTTTATTTATTTTATCAAGTCCTAATTCCTCTTTACATTTTTTCTTATCTAGACTACTTATATCTTCTCTACTAAATTTTGCGGGTGTTCCTGTATATACAACATTATCTTTTCTTTTTAATCTAGTTTTTGCATCGGAAAATCCAACCATAACTTTATCTGCCTTTTTTGCAAGAAGTTTTACTGAAATGCCAGGAAATGCATTACTTTCATGTAAAATATATGGAACTTTACATTTTCTTGCTGCAATCATTACTGGACCACATATATATCCTCCAGTTCCTATAACAAGATCAGGTTTAAATTCTTTTATTATTTTTACGCTATCTGAAATTCCTTTATATGTTTCAGTTACTGCTTTTATATTTTTAAAAGTTAAGCTTCTAATAAGTTTTCCTGTTCTTATGTGTTTTATATCAAAACCAGCGTTTTTTACAAGTTCATTTTCAAGTCCATTCTTTGTTCCAATAAATAAAACTTCCGTATCTGGCTTATTCTTTAGTATAATGCCTGCTATAGCAATTGCAGGATTTATATGTCCACCTGTTCCTGCACACGCAAAAATAACTCTCATAATAATTCCTCTCTTTTTATTTAATTTTTTCTACAAGTTCTTGATATATTAAGAAGTATTCCCATTGCACATAAATTTATAAACAAAGCCGTTCCACCATAACTAAAAAAAGGAAGCGGCATACCAGTTACAGGTACCGTACATGTAACAACAGCTATATTTACCAAAATTTGCAGTGCAAATGCACTTGTAATACCAGTTGCAAGTAAAGAACCATACATATCTCTTGCAGTTATAGCAATTCTATATCCTCTGTATATAAAAAATGAAAATAATGCAAGTACTGTAACTGTTCCTACAAGACCTAATTCCTCACCTAGAACTGAAAATATAAAATCATTTTGAGCTTCTGGAAGCCATAAATACTTTTGTCTACTCTGACCAAGTCCTCTTCCAAAGATACCGCCTGATCCAATAGCATATAAACTTTGTGCTGCCTGCCAATTTCCACCTTTTATGTCCTCCTCTGGATTTAAAAATGATACAATTCTATCAAGTCTAAAAGATCCACTAGATTCTGTTGAATCTCCACTTGGCATGAATATAAATACCGCAAGCATAGCTGCTACAGCTATTACTCCTGCAATGATATATCTTGCCTTTACTTTTATACCACTTACAAATATTATAGAACAAGCTGCAACAAACATTACTATTGTACCACTAAGATGTTTTTGCATAAACATTACTACCACAACTAAAAGTAACATCAAAATTGGAATTATATATCCCTTAAATGAGGTTAGTTTCTTGTAATTTAATGACAAATATGTTGACATTCCAATAACTAACCCTATTTTCATTATTTCAGATGGTTGGAATACAAGCGCACCAAATCCAAGCCATCTTTTAGCTCCATTTCTTGTTTGACCAAGAGGTGTTAAAACTAAAACTAAAAGTACAAGACATATTATATAAAATAAATATCCCCATTTTTTATACCTTTTATAATCAATTTTTGAAATTATAATCATAAAAATAAATCCAATAATTCCAAAGAAAAGCTGTCTTACTAAGAAATAATTACTATTGTTATAGTTACTAAGTGCATAATATGAACTTGCCGATGCAACCATAACTATACCTGCACATAAAAGAATAATTATGGTTACTAACATTCCAAAATCGAGATTGCTTTCTTTTTCTTTTCCTTTATTTTCAGATCCATCAGTAATTAATTTTAATTTTTTCATTTTTCACCTACTTATACCATATACGCTACAAAACATAATATAGCAGTTATAACCCAAAATAAAATTACAACTTTAGTTTCTTTCATTCCAGATAGTTCTAAATGATGATGGAAAGGAGCCATCTTAAATATTCTCTTCCCTTTAGTTAATTTAAAGTAAGTAACTTGTAATATAACAGATAGAGTATCTATAATACATACAAAGGCAACTATTGCAAGATACACTTCCATCTTCATAATTATTGCAATTGCTGCTACTGCCCCGCCAAGTGCAAGAGAACCTGTATCTCCCATAAATACCTTAGCTGGGTGAAAGTTAAATAACAAGAATCCAAGACATGTTCCAACACTTGAGGCTCCAAGTATTATCATTTCTGTATTTGAATTTTTTACAGCAACTATTGTAAAAAATGTCATTATTATTGCAACAACCCCTGATGCAAGCCCATCTAGCCCATCTGTTAAGTTTACTGCATTACTTGTGCCTATAAGAATAAAGGCTATAAATACTATAAAAGTACCTACAGATAAGGTAATTGGACTACTAATAAATGGAATTGTTATGTCTGTACCTAAATTAAACACTTTAAGGTACATAAATATAAATATAGCAGTTACAAGCACAAGTCCAAATATTTTTTTTAAAGGAGAAAGTCCCTTGGTATTTTTCTTAACCAATTTCTTGTAATCATCTATAAATCCAACAAGACCAAAACCTAATATTGATACAATAGCAAGTAGTAAAGTCGGATATTTAATAGAATTTATTGCAAGTATTACAACTAAAACAATAAGCATAATAATTCCACCCATTGTTGGTGTCCCCTGTTTTTTTAAATGTTCTTTTGGTCCATCATCTCTTACGACCTGACCTACTTTAAACTTTTTTAGTATTGGCATTACAAAAAGTCCAACAATAAATGTAGCAGCAAATGCTATAATTAAATTTAACGTTTGTGTATTCATAAGTTTTCTTTCTCCTTTTTATTATTATTCTATGTTTTTATCTGGCATACTTTCTGCAAGAGATTTTACAACTTCTCTTTCATCAAAGTGAATTTTTTTGTTATTTTTAAGCATTTGATATGTTTCATGTCCCTTGCCAGCAAGTATTATTATATCATTTTTCCAAGCTATTCTCATTGCAAATTTGATTGCTTCTTTTCTATTTTCTATACATTTATATAATCCCTTTGTCTTTTTCATCCCTTCTTCTATATCTTGCATAATCTTAGAAGGTGATTCATTTCTTGGATTATCTGTTGTAATAACTGTAAAATCTGCAAGTTTTCCCGCAATCTCACCCATCATAGCACGTTTTGGTACATCCCTATTACCTCCACATCCAAAGACACATATAATCCTTCCCTTAGCATGTTTTTTTACAGCGCCAAGTATTGCTTCTAAACTAGATGGTGTATGCGCATAATCAATCATAACAGTAAATGTTTTGTTAATAGGTACTATTTCACTTCTACCTGGTACCTTTACATTTGCAAGAGCAAGTAAAATAGCATCCATTTGACAATTAAATAAACTACATACTGCTATTGCAGCTAAACTGTTATATATCGTATATTTTCCTGGTATATTAACATGTATAGTTTCTAACATTTTATTTACATACATTTTAAATTCAACATAATCTGCATTAATTCTAAGATCCGTTGCAGTAAGATTTACTTGGTTGTCAAGTCCAAAAGTTGCATGCTTGCATGTTAACATCTTTATTAATTTTGGTGCATATATATCATCACCATTTACAATTGCAAGATCAGATATATCAAATAATTTTTTCTTTGCCATTAGGTAATTATCCATTGTTTTATGAAAATCTAAATGATCTTCTGATAAATTTGTAAAAACACTTACAAAAAAATGTATACCATATACTCTATCAAGCGATAATGCATGTGAACTTACTTCCATAACAACATATTCCATACCACTATCTACCATATCTCTTAATAGCTTCTGTAAATCAAGTGATTCTGGTGATGTTCTTGTTGCTTCAATTTGTTTATTACCATATGTGTTATATATTGTACCAATCATACCCGTCTTTTTACCTGAAGCGTTCATTATATCTCTTATCATATATGCAGTTGTTGTTTTTCCTTTTGTACCTGTTATTCCAATCATTTTTAGTTTACTAGATGGATTATCATAATAGGTACTTGCAACAACAGCAAGTGCAATCCTTGAGTTTTCAACTTTAATTATCGTTACATCCTTATCAAGATATTTGGATGTATCTATATCATTTTCAACAATTATACAAATTGCTCCATTTGCAATCGCCTCATCTATATAATCATTTCCGTCTTTTTCATACCCCTTAATTGCAACAAATACATCTTCCTTTTCTATTTTTTTAGAATCATATTCCACTTTACCAATTTCAACATTAGTTGTTCCAATTACTTCATTTGTAGTAAGATTTTCAATTAAATATTGTAAAAGCATTTTTTTGCCTCCCTTTATTTTAACACATTAAATTATATCACATAACACTATTTTTTAAAACTTATAATTATAAATTATATAAATTTTATGGTAAATCAGTTGTATCAACACATTTTATAGTAACAATAGACCCCTTTTCAACTACTGTTCCAGGTGCTGGATCTTGAGTTAAAACATAACCATTTCCCACAATTCTTACATTAAGTCCTGCTGCCTTAAATTTAGCAGTGGCAACTTCAGCAGTTTTGTTTCTCACATCAGGTACATCAACCGTTTGTTTTGCTGCATCTGTTGTATATACTCTAACAGTTGATCCTTCCATAAGAGATGCTCCAGCTTTTGGAATTTGTTCTTTTATTACATCAGAATCATTTAAAGTACTATCTGAAGCAATCCTAAATCCTTTTTCTGATAGTAATTTCTTTGCTTCTCCTACTGTTTTAGAAGTTACATCTGGAATTAGTGTCTCTTTTATATCATTATCCTCAATTGTATAATCTGGTGCAATATCAAGGTATCTTAAACACTCATCTAAAATTGAGCCTACAACAGGAGCACAAATTGCGGCTCCACCGTGTCCAGCTTCACTTTTTGGATCATAAATATTCATTACAACTACAAGTTCTGGATTTACAATTGGAGCTATAGAGGCATATCCTGCCATATATACTTTTTGATCTCCTCTTCCTTCTTCACCTGTAGCTGTCTTTCCTCCAACTCTATATCCCTTAACAGCTCCTGATTTTGCTGTACCTGTTTTGGCTGTATCTTCAAGTGCACTAAGTAAAAGATCTGATGTTTCTTTTGACATTATTTGTTTTATAACTTTTGATTCTGTTTTTTCATCATAATTTCCGCTTCCACTTTTTATTTCCTTTACCACATATGGTTGAACAAGATAACCACCATTTGCAATTGCACAGTAATTCACAGCTGTTTGAAGTGTTGTTATTTGAACTGTTTGACCAAATGAAGTTGTAGCAAGGTCAACCGCTGTCATAGAAGCTGGATTATGCATTATTCCACTTGCTTCACCTGGAAGATCAATTCCTGTTTTTGACGCAAGATTAAATGCTTCTAAATATTTACAAAAATGTTCTATTCCTATTCTTTGGCCAAGTTGCATAAATACTGGATTACATGAATTCATTATTCCTTGTCTTAAAGACTCTGAACCATGTGATCTAGGATATCTCCAGCATTTAATAGTCCAAGTACCAACTTGCATACTACCGCTACAGCTAAAATCACCTGCTTTATCCATTTGAGCCACATTTTCTTCAAGAGCAGCAGTAGCTGTTACTACCTTAAAAGTAGAACCTGGTTCTTGTGTATCAGAAATTACCTTATTACGCCACATTGCAGCAAGTTCTTCACTTTTTTCTTTTTTACTTAATGTTTCCCATTTATTCTTTAATTCATCTGTATTTGGAGTAAATGGTTCATTAGGGTCATAACTTGGATAATTTGCCATTGCAAGCACTTCACCCGTTGAAGGTCTCATAACAACTGCCATTCCATATTGAGCAATATTCTCTTTTATTGCTTTTGATAGATATTTTTCTACAATAGATTGAATTGTTGCATCAATTGTAAGTACAATATCTTTACCATCAGTTGGAGCAACATATTGTTCATTTGTAAAAGGTGTTTCCCTTCCTTTACCATCAGTACTTCCAACTATTTTACCAGGAATTCCTGCAAGATCACTGTTATAATATGCTTCTATTCCTTCAAGTCCTACATTATCTGTCCCAACAAATCCAAGAACATTAGCAAGTAATGTTGAATATGGATATACTCTTTTTGTATCTTCGTCAACTCTAATACCTGAGACTTGTTTATCACTAATATAGTTAAGTATCTTTGTTGCCTTATCTTCATCAACCTTAGTTGCTATTGTTTCACTAGAAGAATTTTTACTCAGTTTGGCTAAAACATCATCCTTATTTATTTCTAAAATTTCGGCTAATTTTGTTGCAATTTCGTCCTTTTTATCTTTATCAACACTATTTGGAACTGCTGTTACTATATTTACAGATACACTTTGTGCAAGTACTTTTTCACCTGTAGCATCATATATTGTTCCTCTCTTGGCAGCAACTGATCTTTGCCTTGTTTGTTGTTCATAAGCTTTTTCTTCATAATGTTTAGATTTTATTACCTGTATATATACAAGTCGTGAAAGTAAAATCAAAGCAAGTGCCCCGCAAAACATTAAAATTACAATTATTCTTTTTTGATTTTTTAGTGCCATGTATGACAAATATATTCACCTCTTAATCTGCTAACTATTTTAACATAAAACAAAAACCAAGTCAAACATATATAAGTATACTATATGATACTTAATATTTGACTTGGTTATTACAAGTTTATTTAAATAATTTATCAAAAAAATTGGAAATATTTTCTCCTATTTTTTGAATAAAAGTAGATTTATTTTGGATTTCAACTAAATTGTTAGTCTTTGAAGTATCAACATATATAGTTTGACTCTTATCTGGTTTTTGCATTCCTAATTTCTGTTTTGCATAAGCCTCTATCTCGTTTAAATCTGTATTCTGTTCAACTTCTATTTGTGAAGTAACTAGTGCAGATTCCGCTTTTGTTAGGTCACTTGCCAAACTTTGAGATTTTAAATTTTTCTCATTTATAACGTTATACCTATATACAAGAACTAATGCCATAATAAACACACAAACAATCATAACAACGGATGATGCTCTAGTTTTCGCCTTAGCTTGCACCTTTGGCTTTTTGCTTGCAGTTTTCCTACGGCTTGTTCTATCATTAGATGTATATTCAATTTTTCTAGCCGTACTTCCTACTTCATAATAACCATATCCGTAATTTCTTTTTGCTGGCATAAGTTCTCACCTCTTTTCATTATATTTTTTCGAAAACCCTAAGTTTTGCACTTCTTGCCCTTGGATTATCTATTAATTCTTCTTTACAACATACTATAGGCTTTTTTGTAATTATTTTTCCAAATGATTTAAAACCACATACACATACAGGAAAATCTTTAGGGCATGTGCACCTTCCTTCTAATTCCTCATATGTATGTTTCACAATTTTATCCTCCAAAGAATGAAACGTAATTATTGCAAGTCTCCCACATTTGTTTAAGGAGTACACTGCATCCTTTATAGTTTGCTTAAGTCTTATTAATTCTTCATTTACTTCTATCCTTATAGCTTGAAAAACTCTTTTAGCAGGATGTTGCTTTTCATTTAATGCCTTAGATGGCATTGATGATTTTATAATCTCAACCAACTCAAAAGTAGTTTTTATTTCTTTTTCTTTTCTTTTTTTGCAAATATTTTTAGCTATATTTTTTGCATATCTTTCTTCACCGTATTCTTTAAATATAAAAGCTAACTTTTCTTCAGAGTATTCATTAACCACGTTATAAGCTGAGAACTTATCCTCTCTATTCATTCTCATATCAAGCTTTGCATCGTGCATATAGCTAAAACCTCTATCTGCTTCATCCAATTGATATGAGGATACACCAAGATCAAGCAGCATCCCATCTATTCCTTGAATATTTAATTCTTTTAACACATTTATTATATTGGAATTATTATCATGCACTAGTTTAAAATTGTTAAATTCACTAAGTCTTTTTGTTGCAGCATTGATTGCATCACCATCTCTATCTATCCCTATAAGAAGACCAGTATTATCTAATTTTTTTAAAATACTATACGAGTGTCCTCCTCCACCTAAAGTTCCATCTACATATATTCCATTTCTTTTTATATTTAAATTTTCTATACATTCATTTAACAATATTGATTTATGCTTAAATTCCATTTTTACCTCATCATTATCATTTTAAGTTAATTTATCTTTTGTTCATTTTCTTTTTATCTCTTGTATAGTTATCTTTTGTTCATTAATACATATTTTTTCTTTAGTTTATTTGTATATCTTTAGTTAATATATTTAAATGCCTAAATTTGACATTTGAATAGCTAGTTCGTTTACATCCATATTTTCTTCGCTTGTATATTCATTCCATTTATCTTTGTCCCATATTTCAACTCTTGTTGAAACACCTACTACAAACACTTCTTTTTTAAGTCCTGCATATTCTCTTAAATTTTGTGGAATATTAATTCTTCCTTGTTTATCAGTTTCGCATTCTGTGGCACCTGCAAAGAAAAAACGAATAAAATTACGGGCGTTTGGATTGGTAAGTGGAAGGGTTTTTAGTTTTGCTTCAAATGTTGCCCATTCATCTTTTGAGTATGCAAACAAACAATTATCAAGGCCTTTCGTTACAATAAAAGAATGCCCTAAATCATCTCTAAATTTAGCTGGAACACTAACTCTACCTTTATCATCTAATTTGTTATTATACTCTCCAAGTAACATTTAAAAGCTCACCTCCATTTTTGCCACTTTAACCCACTTTTTACCACTTAGCTATATTTTAGTATATAATTTAAGAAAAATCAATACTTTTTTAACAAATTATATAAATTTTTATTAAATTATATAAAGACAAAAAAGATAAGCTAATTTTGCTTATCTTTTTTTAATATTTTTTATTTTATAATTCTACTCTTTCATCATTATAAATAAAGTTGAGAATAAATGTATAATCCAAATCTGTTATTGTGCCATCACCATCAGCGTCCATTGCTTTAAATTGAATATCTGTTAAATCTAATGTTTTACCGTTTTGAATATATGATTTAATAAACTCAGCATCATCCTCATTTATAATACCATCTCCATTGACGTCACCTTTATATTTGTATGATGTTCCTATTCCGATATCCTCTGCATATTTACTATCATTTGCATCATAATTAGGATCCGTCTTAGCAACATATACTAGTCTTCCATTTTTTATTCCTAAAACTTTTGAATAATCTTTCGTAATGTCTGGAATATAGGCTTTCATACTAGTATAATCTCCTACATCTACATTGACATCTTCTCTTACATATTCAAAGTTTTTAATTTCATTATCACTATGTGTATTTAGTAATTCATCTCTAAAGCCATCTAAATCTGCCTTAAATTTTGCTTCATTTGCTCTATTAATTGGATTTTTTTCTTTAAAAGAAAGCATTATAGCTGATGCTAGTATTATAACTACTATAATAGTAATTAGAAGTACTATTAAGGATATCCCACTTTTTTTATTTATCATATTTCTTCCCCCTCGTACATTAATATTCTACATCATAAGTATTCTATTTTCAATATTATTTGTTACATTTGCATATTATTTTATCTTTCCTTTTATTTTTCCTTAAGCTATGAACAATTTCCTTTAATATATTTACAATTTGTATTACATCATCTATGCTATTTTCTTCTCCTAAAGTAAAGCGTACTGCACTTGTTGCAATTTTACTTTCTCTTCCTATAGCTGTAAGTACATGAGATGGTGCCAAAATACCAGCAGTGCACGCACTACCTGAAGATGCACATATACCATTCATATCTAACATTAAAACTAATGACTCAGAATCCACTCCATCTATACAAAAGTTAACATTCGAACATAATCTTTTATCTCTTGAACCATTTAAATATACTCCCTCTATATTTCTTTCAATTCTCTCTATTAATTCATCCCTAAGTAAACCTATCTTACTACCATGATTTATAATATTTGCAGTTGCAAGTTCAATCGCTTTTCCAAGTCCAACAATACCTGGAACATTTTCTGTTCCAGCTCTTTTTGAACATTCCTGATGACCACCATTTATAAAAGGATCAAATTTTATATAACTATTTATATATGCTGCCCCTACTCCTTTTGGCCCATAAAATTTATGGGCTGACAAAGATAAAGCATCTATATTTAGCCTTTTAACATCTATTTCGATATTTCCAACAGCTTGAACTGCATCAGTATGAAATGCAACACCTATATCTCTTGCAATTTTTCCTATTTCATATATTGGTTCTATTGTACCTATTTCATTATTTGCAAACATAATACTAATTAAAATGGTATCTGGTCTTATGTTTCTTTTTAAATCATCAATGTTTACTCTCCCATCACTGTCTACATTTAAATATGTAACATCAAAACCCTCTTCCTCTAATTCTCTGCATGTATTAAGCACAGCCAAATGTTCAATTTTTGTAGTAATAATATGATTACCTTTTTGTTTATTTGCCCTTGCTATTCCTTTTATAATCATATTATCACTCTCACTACCACCAGCTGTAAAATATATTTCATTACTTTCTGCACCTATAGCTTTTGCAACTTTTTTCCTTGCTTTTTCAACCGCTTCTTTAGAAGTTCTACCAATTGAATATGAAGATGAAGGATTTCCATAATTTAGGGTAAAATATGGCAACATTTCTTTTAATACCTCATCTTTAACATAAGTTGTTGCACTATGGTCTGCATAAATTATTTTTTCCATAAAAAAACATCCTCTCTAAAAATATATATTATATATTATGTATTTTTAAAAAGTATGTTATTAA
>USJA01000013.1 GCA_900554875.1 uncultured Clostridium sp.
AAAATAGTGTTATTCAATATTTTGATAATATGAATAATGTGATATATAACGATAAGAAAAATATGTACTATATAGAAAATAGATATTTAGATAAATATAAAAGATTTGATATACCACTTGAAATTATATATGAGGACGAATACTTGCTAATTGTTAATAAAAAAGCTGGAATGGCTATTCACCCATCATGTGCTAACTATGAAAAAACTCTTTCAAATGCTGTTGCAACATATTTAGAAAATCAAGGTATATATAGTATACATATAGTTACAAGACTTGATAAAAATACATCTGGAATATGCATATTTGCAAAGAATGAATATATTCAAGAATTGTTTGTAAGAAAAAAAGATGATATTAAATTAAAAAAAATATATATTGCAATTGTAAATGGAATTATAGATAAATCACACGATATAATTGAAAAACCAATCTCAAGAAAAGACAATTCTATTATACTTCGTCAAACATGTTTAAATGGCGACTATGCAAAAACGGAATATTATGTCACAAACATAAATTATGCAAAAAATTATTCTATTTTAAGTGTAATTCTTCATACTGGAAGAACTCATCAAATTAGAGTGCACATGGCAAGTATTGGGCATGTCTTACTTGGCGATACTTTGTATGCTGAAGAATACAATGAAAAAAACATTGACGCTTTAATTAATAGACAAGCTTTGCACTCTTATAAAATATCTTTTTATCACCCAATTACTAAAAATAAAATTATACTAACATCAAATATTCCCGAAGATTTAAAAAAATTGATGTAATAATTTTTAAACAAAAACAGAAATAAGGTAGAATACATATTAATTATATAAAGTAATTGAAATAATTAAACAGATAAGAAGGACTGCAATATTTGCAGCCCTTCTTAAGTTACTCTTCTTTATCATACTCATCAAAGATGTTACCTACAATTTCCTCTAGAGCATCCTCCATTGTAACAATACCTGTAACATTACCACTTTCATCAATTACAATGCTAATAGCTTCTCGTGACTTTTGCATATTTCTAAAGACATCATCAATCTTATCAGTTTCATTTACAAAATATGCTTTGTGAAGAATATCTTGCAAAATAAATTTTTGTTCTTTAACATATGATAAAATTATATCTTTAGTATTCAAAACTCCAACTATATTATTAATTGTATTATCATAAGCTGGAAGTCTGGTGTATTTGTTATCTTTTATAACACGTCTCAGTTCAGTATTTGAAATGTTTTTTTCAATTGCGACAACCTTACCAATTGGGGTCATAACTTTTTCAACTTCAGTGTCATTAAAATTGAATATATTAAAAATATATTCACCCTCTTGTGGTTCAATTGCCCCAGAATCTTTTCCCTCAGCAATCATCAATCTAATTCCTTCTTCAGTTATTTTGTTTTCATTATCACCTTTTATACCAAGTAACTTTGAAACCAAATTAGTAGATTTTGTAAGAATCCAAACAAACGGGTATGTAACTTTCATTATAACTGAAATCATACCAACCATTGCATATGCAATTTTTTCTGGATATCTCATTGCAAGACGTTTCGGAACGAGTTCTCCAAATACCAAAGTAAAAAATGAAAGTATTATCGTTATAACAATAAGAATAATAGTGTTTAATATAGAAGCAGAAATACCAATATCAGGTATAACAGCAACAATCTCACTTACAAATGTCTCAGCAGCTGATGCACTGGCTAAGAAACCAGCAAGTGTAATTCCAATTTGAATTGTTGCAAGAAATCTACTTGGATTATTAATCAACTCCTGTACCTTAATTGCTTTTTTACTTCCAAGTTTTACGTCCATCTTAAGTTTTGTCTTGTTAACAGACAAAAAAGCTATTTCAGATGCAGCAAATACTCCATTTAAAAGTATCAGCATAATTAAAAGAATAATTTGAACAAACATTAAAAATCCTCCTAGTATATAATGTATTATGTTTGTATCATTTATATAATATATTGGATAAAAAATCAAGCCTACATGTTTATAAAACATCAAATATGTCATAAATGTCTTTTATGCATGTCGCTTTTACAGGCTTAACTTTTGATATAATTCCATCTCCAACATTTATATATTTAGTACATTTTGGACAGTTTCTATAATCATCCCAATAATTGTCACCTAAGAGATACTCAGGCTTGTTTTCATTTAAAAATTTTCCTTTATTTTTTGTATAGATAATATCTCTAAGGTTAAGTTCGGATGCAAACCTATTATTTGTAAGTATCCAAAACGAATAGCCTTTTTTATTTAATTCATCTATTATCCATACTCTTTTTTTGTACTCTTCATATACAATCTTTTTATATATATTTTCATATTCACTAAATATCTTATTATATGATATGTGTTTTTTTATTCCCGTACATAAAGAATACATCAAAAGCCGTAGCTTAAGTCCACCCATAGAATTACCTATTATTCCAAGGGAGTTAACAGCCCACAAAATTTTATCGATGAAAAGTATAAAAGGATGTTCTTTAAAAATTCCTTTAATTATTTTACAATCTACATTTTTAAAATCAAAAAATGTCATATCAAAATCTGAAATAACAAGATTTTTAATTGTAGCTTTCATTAGTTTTCACTCCCTAAAAAATAGTTTTATCCTATTATATCATTTTTCTTTATAAATTTCAAATATTCAAATATAAAACCATCTATTTTTCCATCCATAACTGCTTGAACATTTCCTACCTCATAGCCAGTTCTATGATCTTTAACAAGTGTATAAGGGCAAAAGACATATGATCTTATTTGTGATCCCCACGCGTTATCAGCACTTTCTCCTTTTATATCCTTTAACATTTTACTGTGCTCTTCCATTTTCTTTGCGTATAATTTGGATTTTAACATTTTCATGGCATTTTCTCTGTTTTGAAGCTGTGATCTTTCTGTTTGACATGAAACAACAATACCACTTGGGATATGTTTTAATCGTACTGCTGAAGAAGTCTTGTTTACATGCTGACCTCCTGCACCACTTGCCCTGTACACATCCATTTGTATATCTTCAGGTCTAATATCAAGTTTTATATCATCAGAAATTTCAGGCATAACTTCAACTGCTGCAAATGATGTATGTCTTCTACTATTTGCATCAAATGGAGATATTCTAACTAATCTATGTACTCCATTTTCACTTTTTAAATACCCATATGCATTATCACCTTTCACCAAGAATGAAACACTTTTTATGCCCGCTTCTTCACCTTCCTGCATATCTAATACTTCAATTTCAAAGTTAGATTTTGCCGCCCATTTTATATACATTCTATATAGCATAAGAGCCCAATCATGTGATTCAGTTCCGCCTGCTCCTGGATGGATTGTTAAAATAGCGTTATTAAAATCATAGTCCCCCGAAAGCAAAGTTTCAATATTCAATTTTTCTATAGATTCTTTTAAATTATTAACTAGGTTTTGAGATTCTTTAAAACTTTCGATATCGTTTAATTCTTCTGCAAGTTCAAAATACCCTCTAGCATCTGATAATTCTCTTTGAATTGTCTCAACTTTCTGTATAATACTTTTTATACTTTTCATACTTTTAACAACCTTTGCAGATTTTTCCTTATCTTCCCAAAATCCTGGAATTAGAGTTTCCTCCTCAAGATTCTTCAATTCTACAAGTTTTGCATCATAACCTAAAGCTTCTTTTATTTTCTCAATACTTTCTAAAAGTGCATTCAATTGAGTTTTTAAAGTATCAAAATCCATAAATTAACATTCCTCCCATATTCTATCATGATTTTTTAAATCAGTTGGATAGCATGTAAATTCAAGGTATTCATCTTTTGTAGGATGAAAAAATGATAAATAGTATGACCATAAAGCCAAATTTTGCCCAACTTTATTTAATTTATTTCCATATTTAATATCACCATACAAAGGATGAGATATATTTGAAAACTGTACCCTTATTTGATGATGTCTTCCTGTTTTTAAATTAATATCTACTTTAGTATAATCTTTTCCTTTATACTTAAAATTATTTATAACCCTATACTCAAGTATTGATTCTTTTGCACCTTTAGTATTTTTGTCACATACCCTACTCATATTTAATCTTTGATTTTTAACTAAATAGTTATGAAGTGTTAAATCCTTATCAGTTTTATCGATTTTTCCATTTACAATAGCAATGTACTTTTTCTTGAAATTTTTTTCTCTAATATAATTTGAAATCCTAGAAGCAGCTTTAGATGTCTTAGCAAATACCATAACTCCTCCAACCATTCTATCTAGTCTATGCACCAAACCTAAATATACTTCACCTGGCTTATTATATTTTTGTTTTATATATTTTTTTATAATTGTAAGCATATCTATATCTCCTGATTTATCCTGTTGTACAGGAATACCTACAGGTTTTACTAATACAATTATATGATTATCCTCATATAATATATTTAAGTCTTCAATGTTAAATTCCATATACTTTCTCCTTTTTGAAACAAGAAAAAAACTCCACAAAGTGGAGTTATAATAATTAGTTATTTTCTTTTTTCTCTTCTTTAGCCTTTATTTCAACAGCTTGTTTTTTGTTGTAATATCCACAAGAAGGACATGCTTTATGTGAAAGAACAGGTTCTCCACAATTAGAACATACTGATAAATTCTTATTTTCTAACTTCCAATTAGCACGTCTTAAATGAGTTCTTTCTTTAGACCATCTTCTTTTTGGTTGTGCCATTTTATATTCCCTCCTTAAAAAGCAATTCATATATGTAAATATGTTACTTCTCTTTCAATTTGATACTAATATATTATATACTACCTAAAAGTCTTTGTCAAGAAATATATTTAAAATTTTAAATGAATTTTGTCTTTTTAACATAAAAGAGTAATAAAATTTGACATTGATGATATAATTATACTAGGTATATATTTATAAATCAACAAAATTAAGGAGGTTTAAATGTATGGATGAAACTTTATTCAATACATTATTTGATCGTGAAATTCACAATTATGACTACTTAAGGGGTCGAGTAGCTTGCTGTATAAAGCCCCTTTCAGATAAAATGGAAAAGAATTTAAGTGACGGTTATGTACGGTCTTTTTACAAAGCCACAATATCATACAGTCAAGATTTAGTAGATCATTTTGGATTAGATTTTCTCGAACAGACAAAAAATGATTTTATAGAATTTAGAAATCATCTATTTGAATTATTTAATTCAAATAATATTCATATGGCAAATAAAATTGATTATTCTATGTACATGTCATCGTATTATAAATTTGCTGAATATGTAGGATACTCTGACAGAAGCAGAATGCTTAAAAGATTTTTTAATTTTAAAGTAATAGCTAATAACTTTAAAGAAGGAAAGATAACAAAAGAGGATTTTAGAAGTGAGATACTAAACCAGGCCATATTTTTTGATGACGTAGTTAAAAAAATATTTCATGCACGTACAGAAGATCTATGTATATATTATTTTGTATATGATATAAGAGCTTCAGAAAATGCAAGAAGACTAACTCATCAAAAGAAAAAATACTCATAAACCAGGTAATATTACCTGGTTTGTCTTTTTATATTATAAAGCTTGATTTTTAATATGTAATATAGTATATTAATATTGGTGATTATATGAAGATTTACATATTAGGATTAATTATATATATTGTTATAATAAACCTATTTTCAATCTTTTTAATGAAATATGATAAAATAAAAGCTAAAAATAATCAATATAGAATAAGTGAAAAAAAATTATTTTTGGTTGCCCTTATTTTAGGTGGCCCAGGGATATATATTGGTATGTACCTATTTAGGCATAAAACAAAACATGTAAAATTTATAATAGGCATACCATTAATAATTATAGTAAATATCTTTAGTATATATTATTTAATTTTACATGTTTTTGTTAATCTATAGTTACATTTTTTCTGGAGTTTCTATTCCTAAAATAGAAAGTCCTTTTTTTATTACCAATCCCGTACAATAAACTAGAATGCATCTTGCTTCTTTTAATTTTTCATTATCAACTATAACTTGATTATTATTATAGAATCTTGAAAATTTCGATGACACATCTATTAAATACCTTGCTAAAATAGATGGCTCATATTCTTCTGCCGCTCTTTTTATAACATCAGAGAACTTATCTAAATCTTTTACTAAATCTATTTCATCTTCAGACTTTAAAAGATCATAATTAACATTATCTTTATTTATATCATTAATATTAAAACCAGCTTTATTCAAAATTGACCTTGTCCTTACATATGTATATTGTACATATGGTCCTGTTTCACCGTCAAATCTTAATATTTCATCTAAATCAAAAACTACATCTTTAATTTTATTTGTTTTTAAATCATTGAAAACAACAGCACCTATTCCAACTTGTTTTGCCACTTCATCTTTATTTTCAAGTTGTGAATTTTTTTGCAATAAAATATCTGATGCTTTTTTTATTGCACTTTCTAATAAATCTTGTAAATATATGACTGTTCCTTCACGTGTAGACATTTTACCTGTTTTTAACCTTACCATTCCATATGGAACATGTGCTAATCCTTTTGTATACTTTTCATCTACTATGTATTTTGCAACTTGAAATAATTGCTTAAAATGATGAATTTGTTCATATGATGTTACATAAATAGATTTAACATAATCATATGTTCTTGACCTATCAAGTATTGCTGCAAGATCACGTGTTGCATAAATGGTAGATCCATTAGATTTTACAATTATGCAAGGAGGTTCATTTTCTCCAAGCATTACAACTTTTGCACCTTGACTTTCAACAAGTACTCCCTTTTTTTCTAAAATATCAATTACTTCTTGCATTTTGTCATTATAATATGCTTCACCATTATATGAATCAAATTTACAACCAAGCAAATCATATGTTTTATTATATTCTTTTAAAGAAAGCTCTCTAAAGTACTTCCAAAGTTTTATATACTCTTCATTTCCTTCTTCTAACTTTTTAAAATTTTCTCTTGCCATATCCATTACTTTTTCGTCATCTTTTGCAAGATTATTTGCCCTTACATACATATCAGACAATGAATGTAGAGGATCTTTTGAAATATCATATTCATCCTTAAATCTTTTATATCCCTCTATTACAAGACCGAATTGTCTTCCCCAATCTCCAAGATAATTTATACTTATGCTATTAAATCCAAGTTCTTTATATAAATTGCTTATTGCTCTACCAATTATAGTTGTCCTTAAATGACCTAGATGGAAAGGTTTTGCTATATTTGGTGAAGAATAATCTATGCATACATTTTGATTTTTTCCAATATTTACAAATCCATATTTTTCTTTTTCTTCACAAATTATATTTAAAACACTATTTACAACATTAGAGCTATTAGTGTAAAAGTTAAGATAACCATTTACAACCTCAACCCTACTTATTTCATCTGGTAATTCTATTTTTTCCTTTATGTTATTTGCAATATTTATAGGTGAATTTCTAACTACTTTTGCAAGATTAAAACATGGATAAGCAAAATCTCCATTTTTCTTATCTTTTGGGACTTCAATTTTATTAAATATTTCATCTACACTTATCTTAGTATTTAATGAATTTTTTATGCATTCAGCTATTTTTTCCTTTATTTCTTCCATATCAACAATTACACTCCCATCGAATATTTTTTTATTATTTTATATATTTCATCTCTGTTATCATCTTTAGCTACTATGTTTTTTACAATGCTCCCACATTTTTTGCATTTATACACAATAACCTCACCCTTTTTGGTATTTAACTCAACATTTATAGGTACAAGTACACCTTTACACTCATTTTTTCTATCCCCTGGTGTTATATCAACATGAAGTGAATACAAACAGTGATTACAATGATCACGAGATGTATATTCTAATTTTTTTACTTCATTATTACAATTTATACATGTAAAACTATTATCATTTTTTACAAACATATTTTATCTCCTAAACAAGATATATTTTACAATATTTTTTATGTAATTGCAAGCAAAAAAAGAGAGAAGCCCTCTCTTTTTATCTATTAAAGCATCCATTTCCTATAAATTCACGAATTATAGAATTAATTGGAATATTTCCTGTTTCAAGTGGAGTGAAATTATTTAAATATGCGTAAAGTCTTCTAGCTTCCGAATAGTATTTACTGCTATTTTCAACTTGTAATAAAAGTGGTTGAGCAAATGTTTTCATAACACTTGGTTCATAATTTAAACTTGAATTATATATGAAATCTGCATCATCGACGAATGGAAAAATGTATTCTTCCTCTCCCTTTTTCACATTTCCCCATAGTTCAAATGTCTTATCCACACTATGTCCGCGAGTAGTATAATCTCTTACCATACGCCTTAAAAATCTTGAATCCGAAGATGAAATTTTTGTATATCCGTCTATATTTAATGTTGTTATAGGTGCAATGTATATCTTATATTTGCTTTCATCTGGTGTAAATTTAGTAAGGATTGGATTTAAAGCATGTATTCCCTCTATAATCATGATATCATTTTTTTGCAGTTTTAAAAATTTACCATTATATCTTTTTGTTCCTACAACAAAGTCAAATTCTGGTAATTCTACAGTCTTTCCATCAATTAAATCTTTCATTTGAGAATTAAATAATTCTATGTCAAGTGCATCTACAGTTTCAAAGTTATACTTTCCATCCTCACCAAGTGGAGTATCCTTACGTTCCTTAAAGTAATTATCCATTGATATTGTAATTGGATTATAACCTGTAAGTTTAAGTTGAACACCTAATTTTTGAGCGAACGTCGTTTTACCTGACGAAGAAGGCCCAGCAATCAGTATCATTTTTATATTTTTCCTGTTTTCAATATCTTGTACAAGTTCAACTAATTTTCTATCATGAATTGCTTCTGCAACCTGTATAATATCATTTGTTTTCCCTTGTAATATATTTCTATTTAAATCTCCAATAGTGCTTATTCCAAATGTTTCATTTAATTTGTTAAATTCTGTATATGCATCATATAGTGAAACAGATTTTATTTCATCTTTTATATTTCCTTTATCATCTGGGAACATTAAAACAAGACCATCTTTATATCTTCTTAAATCGAATTTTTTTATATACCCAGTACTTGGAGCAAGAATTGTACTAAAATTATTATACATTCCATCGCAGAAATACATTGTTACATATGACTTTAGTTTATTATCTATATTCTTCAAAATATCCAAGTTATTAGCAGCTGTATATAACACAGTTGCTTCTTCTATTGGAACAACTTTTTTCGTTATAGGAAAATCTTTATCAATTATTTCCTGCATTTTTCCCTTTATTTTTTTTATTTTTTCATCTGTTATATGAATATTATTTAGCATAAAATATTGATCTTTTTTTATTGTTGCAATAAACTCGACATCCGCATCAGAAAAAAGTGACGTAAGTGCCATATATAATACCATTTTTAAAGTTCCTGAATATACTCTATATCCATCTGGTGAATTATATTTTACAAATTTTATACAAGAATCCTTAACAAGTTCATAATTAAAATCTCTTAATTCATTATTTATGTTTAACGCAAGAATATCAGAAGTATCACTCTCTACCATATTTACAACATCTATTACTTTTGTTTTATAAAAAACTTCTAAACTTCTTGTATCATCAAATGTAACCGTAATTTTATTATTCATAAATATCAACCCCTCAAAAAAGTGCTCATTAAAGCACTTTTTATTTTATCATATAATTAAATTTTAATCTACTTCTTTTTAATATTTTCAAGAAAAACTTTTATAAAATCTTTATTATTTTTTGTTTTAGTTAAAATATTAGTTATTTTTTCTATTATTTCTTGGTTTGAAAGACTGGAATTATTAGATGACATTAATTTTCTCATATATGTACTGCATTCATATTCTTCCTTTGATAGTAACAAATCATCACGTCTAGTACCTGATTTATATATATCAATTGATGGATAAATTCGTCTTTCTGAAAGTCTTCTATCCAAATGGAGTTCCATATTACCAGTTCCTTTAAATTCTTCAAATATAACATCATCCATCCTGCTTCCTGTTTCTACAAGAACAGTTCCTAATATTGTTAAGCTACCTCCGCTTTCAATATTTCTTGCTGCACCAAAGAATTTCTTTGGAAAATGTAAACAAGCAGGATCAATTCCCCCAGATAATGTTCTTCCGCTTGATTCAACTTCTAAATTATTTGCCCTTGTAAGTCTTGTTAAGCTATCAAGTAAAATTACAACATCTTTGTTTTGTTCAACTAATCTTTTTGCTCTTTCTAAAACCATTTTTGATACTTTAATATGATGTTCTGGTGATTCATCAAAAGTAGAATGAATAACCTCCGCATTGATTGATCTTTCAATATCTGTAACTTCCTCAGGTCTCTCATCGATTAGAAGTACCATAAGTTCAACTTCAGGATTATTTTGTAATATGCTATTTGCAATTTGTTTTAACATTGTAGTCTTTCCTGCCTTAGGTTGTGCAACTATAAGTCCTCTTGTACCTTTACCAATAGGTGCAATCAAGTCTATCATTCTTGTTGCATAATTTTTACTTAAAGTCTCTAATTTTAACCTTTCTGATGGATAAATAGGAACCAAAGATTCAAAAGGTTTCCTTTTTAACGCAATTTCAAGCCTATCTCCATTTATTGCCTCAACATATATAAGGGATGGAAATTTGTTTTGAGGATCAGTTGTAAATCTCGCTATACCCTTTAACATATCACCTGTATTTAATCTAAATCTTCTAATTTGAACTTGTGACACATAAATATCTTTATTTCCAGGTAAGTAATTATCGCTTCTTAAAAATCCATACCCATCTGGCATTACTTCAAGTATTCCCTCAGCAATGTAATCAGTTTCAGGATTTTCAATTTGCATTTTCATTTTATTGTCAAGCTCATTTGTTCCTTCAAGATGTTTTATTATCTCTTCTATTAAATATTCTTTTTTTAATCTTTCATATCCATCTAACTGTAATTTTTTTGCAAGCTCTCTTAATTCAGTTAGTGTACTTTTCTTTAAACTTTCCTTTGTGTACATATTATATCTCCTTTACATTACTTCAGCAAACAAGTCATAATCATTGCAATCTATAATTTTTACCTTTGCATATTCTCCAACGATAACTTTATCTGCACTTTTTTCATCTATTTTTATATATATTCTTCCATCAACGTCAGGTGCTTCAGCATATGACCTGCATACAAAATATTCATCATCAGCAGATACATTTTCAACAATTACTTCATATTCTTTTCCAATTCTTTTTTTATTACATTCAAGTGAAATATGTTTTTGTACTTCAAAGATATCTTTTAGTCTTTCTGATTTTACTTCTTCTGAAATTTGGTCTTCAAAATTAAATGATGCTGTTCCTTCTTCTCTTGAATATGAAAAAGCTCCTAATCTATCAAATTTAAGATCAATTATTCCTTGTCTTAGTTGTTCATAATCGTTTTTTGTTTCTCCAGGAAATCCCACCATAACTGTTGTTCTTATAACAGCATCGGGAATTAAGCTTCTTATTTTATTTATTGTGCTATATATTTTTTCTTTTGTATCATACCTATTCATTTTCTTTAGAATATTATTACTAATATGCTGAATTGGTAGATCAAAATATTTGCATACTTTAGGATTATTTGCCATTTCAGTTATTAGCTCATCAGAAGTTTCAAAAATATACATATACAATATTCTTATCCATTTTACTCCATCAATTTTAGACATTTTGTTTAAGAGTTCAGGTAATTTAAGTTTGCCATATATATCAAGTCCATATTTTGAAGTATCTTGCGAAATAATACAAAATTCCTTTATTCCCTGTTTTGCTAAACTTTCTACTTCTTCTAAAATATCTTCCATTTTTCTACTTCTAAACTTACCTCTTATAAGGGGTATAGCACAATAACTACATCTATTATCACATCCATCTGATATTCTTATATATGCAAGTGGATAATCAGTTGAAATTACTCTATTACAATATTCCAAATTATGATTTATAAGTTTAGCATTTAAAAAATTAGCTAGTATTTCATCTATTTTATTATATTCATCTACCCCTATGCACAAATCAACTTCAGGCATACTTTCTATTATTTCTTTTTTGTATCTTTTAGCAAGGCAGCCTGTAACAATTAATGCCTTACATCTTTTTTCTTTATAATCAGCCATCTCTAGTATAGTATCTATAGCCTCTTTTTTTGCAGATTCGATAAATCCACATGTATTTACAACAATTACATCTGCATCATCTGGATTATTTACAATACTATATCCTAACTCTTTAAATAAACCAAGTATCATTTCACTATCAACTTGATTTTTATTACAACCAAGTGTAACCATTCCAACATTCATAAATGTATTCCTCCTAGTTTACTCTAATTATATCACAAAAAGTCAAAAAGTAAAATAATTAATTACTATTTATCTAACTTTTACAATTATCGACAAAATTAGATATAGAAATTTATAGCTAAAATTTGACTTTACATAATTTTTGTGATACAATAGTATTGTATTTATTCGTAAAATAAATGGTGATTGCCATTTAAAATATAATAATGAAGGAGGATAACAACTATGTTATCATACAGAAATCCAATAAAAATTGTTCCGTTAAACAAAGATTTTCGAAGGACATCATCTTCAGAACAGCCATCTTACTATTTGATATTTTGCTATCAAAGAAATGGTAGACTAAAAGGAATAAAAATTGTAAAAGATGAAAATGAAAAATTGGTTGATTTTATTTCGGCTAGTGAAATAGAAAAATTAAATGTAGTTGCTTTCAAAAAGCAAATTGAAAGCGGCCATGAAGTATTATCAATAAAAGACAAAATTTTATATAATCTTTTATACAAGGAGGTATACTTAGAATGACAGATGAAATAACAAGAACCTTTTATTTTCGTTTCTATGACGAGTACCTATCAAAATCTTCTCTTATCTCTAGCGATGTTAATATAATTGTCAGAGAAATAACAAAAGGCAAAAAGAAATTAGTTAAAATTTATCAAATAACTCCATTTGGGAATTTTTTAATTAAAAGTTTTCAAAATTCAGAGTTAAGAGATAAGATTCAACAAAATTCTTGTTATATAATGCCTGAAAGCATTAAAACAAGAAAAAACCTTGAAAGGGCAATTATATATATGATATATAATTGCAAGTAAAAATCAAAAAAAATAAAATACTAGGAATTAATTTTCCTAGTATTTTCTTATTTTTTTGATAAAATTGGTTGAATTTGCTTACCATTTAATGCTTCTATTAAAGAATCTACTATGTAATTATAATCTAGCACTAAGGATTTTGGTTTTGCTATATAATCATCCTGACCAAATGGTACAAAATAGATATTCTTCATGTTAATTAATTTTGCAATATTTTGAAGACTTGCCCCAAGTCCATCATTGGTAGAAACACCAATTACAATAGGCTTGTTATTTCTTATATGTCCTTTTATCGCCATAAGCACAGGCGTATCAGTTATCCCATTTGCAAGTTTAGCTAAACTATTTCCTGTACATGGGCATATTAAAATTATATCAACTAAATTTTTAGGTCCAACTGGTTCAGCTTTTTGTATTGTATCAATTATACTATTTCCTGACTCTTCTTTTAACATTTTAATGTATTCTTCTTTTTTAAAAAATCTAGTATCTAAATTTTTTGTCATAAAAGAGATAATCGGATAAACATCTGCACCTTCAGCTTTTAAATTAGATATAACATTTTTTGTCTCGGAAAAATTACAAAACGATCCTGTTATACCAAGCCCAACTTTTATACCTTCAAGTTTCATAAAACCACCTCCGACTATAATATTTTATGTCAAAGGTGGTTAATTTGTTATATTTTTCTAAATAACCCTACTACTTTACCAACAATTTGTACATCTTTTACAATTATTGGATCCATAGTATCATTTTCAGGTTGAAGTCTTACGTGATCTTTTTCTTTATAAAAAGTTTTAACTGTTGCATTTCCATCTATCATAGCTACAACAATTTGACCATTTCTAGCTGTATTTTCTTTTGAAACTATTATATAATCTCCATTATTTATTCCAGCATTTATCATACTTTCGCCTTGTACTTTTAATACAAAAGTTTCATTTTTAAGATCAGATTGAGAAAAGAAACTCTCTCCAATTGAAAAATAATCCTCAATATTTTCTTGTGCTAAAATTGGCTCTCCTGCAGCAACTTTACCAACAATCGGAATAGATATTGTAGGTTCCTCTCCAACAATTTTAATTGCTCTTGTTTTTAAATCACCCTTATCAATATATCCCTTTTCTGCAAGTCTTGCAATATACTGATGGACTGATGATGTAGATTTAAAATTAAGAGCAGCACATATTTCCCTAATTGATGGTGGATAACCCTTTTCCCTTATTTGTTCTTTCAAATAATCAAAAACTCTTTTTTCTTGTACATTTAAAGTAGTACCCATATAACAAACTCCTTTCAAACTTACGTTTATTTTAGAGAATTATATCATATAAATTTTTCTTTGTCAAACATTAGTTTTATTTTTTATCTAATTGTTATGAAAGAAATGTGATAATGTCTTAAGTAAAGAAATGAGAAAATGTCCCAACCAAAAAATAAATGTTCTCATAAATGATATAATAAAAATCATTTAAATTTAAGGAGGACAATATGAGAAAGGTGGAACTATCATTGAAAGA
>USJA01000014.1 GCA_900554875.1 uncultured Clostridium sp.
ATTCAATATAATTTAGTAATTTTTATGTTATTTTTTTGTTAAGTTTTTATTACATTTTAATTTCGCTATATAAATTTAAAAATTTACTATAAAAAAAAGACTGTACATATACGTACAATCTTAATTATTTATTCCAAAATCCTTTTTTCTTAGTTTGAACTTCTTCACCCATAAGATCTGCAAACTGTTTTAGAGTTTCTCTTTGCTTATCATTTAAACGTTTTGGTATATCCACTTGTACAGTGTATTGGATATTTCCTCTACCCCTTCCATGAATATTAGGTATCCCTTTATCTTTAAGTTTAAATGTTGCACCAACCTGTGTTCCTTCTGGTATTGAAATTTCATCATCATCTTCTAAAGTTGGAACTTTAATTTTGCCACCTAATACAAGCTTAGTATATGGAACCTTTATATTTGCATAGATATCGTATCCTTTTCTTGTAAATACAGGATGAGATAATACATTTACAACCACAAATAGGTCACCTGCTGGTCCACCTTTTTTTCCAGCATCTCCTTCACCTCGCAAAGAAATTGCCTGGCCATTATCAATACCTGCTGGAATTTTTATATCAATTTTTCTTGTTTTACGTACAGTTCCTTTACCTGAACATGTATCACATGGATTTGGAATTATTTTACCTGTTCCACCACATTTATCACATGTTTTAACAGTAGAAAAAGTTCCCATTATTGTGTTTTGGGTTGCTTGAACTTTACCTTTCCCACCACATTTGTCACATGTAATAGGATTAGTACCAGGTTTTGCACCACTTCCATTACAAGTAGAACATTTTTCATTTCTAGTAATGTTAATTTGCTTTGTTGTTCCAAAAGCAGCCTCTTCAAAAGATATATTCATGTTATATCTTAAATCAGCACCCTTAGTTGGACCTTGTCTTTTAGCAGAATTAAATCCTCCTCCAAAGCCTCCTCCAAATACACTTCCTAAGATATCATCAAGATCTATGTCGACTCCCATTCCATTTCCAAATCCAGAGAAATCGAACCCTCCAAATCCATTAGAGTAGTATCCTCCTTGAGAGCCACCAAAACCAGCTTGTTCAAAATTAGAACCAAACCTATCATATTGTGCACGTTTGGTTTTATCTGAAAGAACTCCATATGCTTCGTTTATTTCCTTAAATTTTACTTCAGCTTGTTTTTTCGCTGCCTCATCTTGTTGAGCATCTGGGTGATTTGCTTTGGCAAGCTTCCTAAAAGCTTTTTTTATTTCTTCATCAGTAGCATCTTTTGAAACACCAAGTATTTTATAATAATCCTTTGACTCTGCCACTAAAATTTCCCCCTATTTAAATCTAGGGTGTAAAGAGAAACTCTCTTTAGCACCCTTTATATAATATTTAAATTATTCTTTTTTATTATCATCTTCTACTTTGTAATCAGCATCATGTACAACATTTTCTTCAGCATTATTTCCTTCAGAAGATGCTCCTGCTTCAGCGTTTGCTCCAGCTTCTGCACCACCTGCTTTTGAATATAACTTAGAAGAAATATCATAGAATACTTGTGTTAATTTTTCAGATGCAGCCTTTATTTTTTCAGTATCATTTCCTTCAAGTTCTTTTTTAACATTAGCAAGTTCTGTTTCAACCTTAGCCTTTTCTTCATCAGAAATTTTACCTTCAAGTTCTTTTAATGTTTTTTCAGTGTTATATACTAAAGAGTCTGCGTTATTTCTAACTTCAACTTCTTCTTTCTTCTTTTTATCCTCTGCAGCATGAGCTTCAGCCTCTTTTACAGCAGCTTTAATTTCATCTTCAGTAAGATTTGTGCTAGCTGTAATAGCAATTTTTTGTTCATTATTTGTAGCCATATCTTTAGCACTAACATGAACTATACCATTAGCGTCAATATCAAATGTAACTTCAATTTGAGGTACACCACGTGGAGCTGGTGGAATTCCAGTTAAACTAAATCTTCCTAGTGTTTTGTTATATGATGCAATTTCTCTTTCACCTTGTAATACATGTACTTCAACAGATGTTTGACCATCAGCAGCTGTACTAAATATTTGAGATTTTTTAGTTGGTATTGTAGTGTTTCTATCAATTAATTTTGTAAACACACCACCGTAAGTTTCAATACCTAGAGATAGAGGTGTTACGTCAAGAAGTACTAAATCTTTAACTTCTCCAGTTAAAACACCACCTTGTATAGCAGCACCAACTGCAACACATTCATCTGGATTTATTCCTTTATATGGTTCTTTTCCAGTAATTCTTTTTACAGTTTCTTGTACTAGTGGTACACGAGTTGATCCACCAACAAGTAATATTTTATTTATTTTATCAAATGTAAGACCAGCGTCTTTCATTGCTTGATTTACAGGTTCTACTGTAGATTCTACTAAATCAGAAATTAATTCTTCAAATTTAGATCTTGTAAGTGTAATATCTAAGTGTTTTGGTCCTGTTGAATCAGCTGTAATAAATGGAAGATTAATTTGAGCTTGCATTACACCAGATAAATCGATTTTTGCTTTTTCAGCAGCTTCCTTTAATCTTTGCATTGCCATATTATCTTTTGACAAGTCAATTCCATTATCTTTTTTGAATTCTTCTACTAAATAATCAATAATTCTTTGGTCGAAGTCATCTCCACCTAGTCTATTATTACCAGATGTAGCCATAACTTCAAATACACCATCACCAATATCTAGTATAGATACATCAAATGTTCCACCACCAAGGTCATATACCATAATTTTTTGGTCTGTATCTTTATCAAATCCATGTGCAAGTGATGCAGCAGTTGGTTCGTTTATAATTCTTAAAACTTCAAGTCCTGCAATTCTTCCTGCATCTTTAGTTGCTTGTCTTTGTGAATCACTAAAATATGCTGGTACAGTTATTACTGCTTGGTTTACTTTTTCTCCTAAGTAATTTTCAGCATCAGTTTTCAATTTTTGTAATATCATAGCTGATATTTCTTGTGGAGTATAATCCTTATCATCTATTTTTACTTTTCTATCTGTTCCCATATCTCTTTTTATAGAGATTATTGTTCTATCGTGGTTAGTAACAGCCTGTCTTTTTGCAACTTGACCTACTAATCTTTCACCATTTTTTGTAAATGCAACGATTGATGGAGTTGTTCTTGCTCCTTCTGCATTTGGTATAACTACTGGTTCGCCATTTTCCATAACAGCTACACAAGAGTTAGTTGTTCCTAAATCAATACCTATAACTTTTGACATATTAATACCTCCTAAAATACAAAGTTATTTATATTATACTTAAATTATATATTATCATACGTAATTTAAGTAATAACCAATTTAATTTGCTACTTTAACCATAGAATGACGTATCACTCTATCGTTTATCATATAGCCTTTTCTAAAAACTTCAACTACTTCCTTTTCACCTTTACTTTCATCTTCTTCATGCATTACTGCTTCATGAAAATTAGGATCAAAAGTCTTACCTAGAGCATCTATTTCTTCAATTCCAAGTTTATCAAGTAAACCTGTAAGTTCAGAATAAATCATTTCCATTCCATTTTTATAGCTATCATCTTTACATTCAGCCCCAAGAGCTTTTTCAAAATTATCTATAATTGGAAGTAAGTTTGAAACTAAGTCTGCTGTAATAGTATAATACATACTATCCTTTTCCTTATTCATTCTTTTTTTAAAGTTATCAAACTCTGCCATATTGCGTTTTAAATGTTCAAAATATTCATCTGTTTTCTTTTTTTGTTCACTTAAATCATCATTTAATTTAGCAATGTATTCATCTTTATCTAAGATTTCATCTCCTGCTAAATCATTTTCTTCATCAAGTATTTCATCTTGATTTATTTCTTTGTTTTTATTCATATATCTTACTCCTCACCTTCTTTTTTATTTTTATTAAATATACTTTTTAACTTATTATCTATATATTTTAATGTTGCAACTGTTTTTGAGTAATCAATTCTTTTTGGACCTACAACAGATATTTTACCAAGTTTTTTGTTATCTGTTTCAACATCTAGTGAAATTATGCTATAGTCTCTTAGCAACATTTCTTTGCTTTCAGAACCTATTATAATTCCAAGTTCGTTATTTTCAGCCTTTTTTAATGTTGAATCAATAATATCTTTTGTTGATAACATATTTACAAAGTTTTTAGCTTTTTCAACATCAGAAAATTCTGGCAAATCTAATATTGATGCAAAGTCTGCACTTAATTTTTTTGATTCTTTTGACATTTCATATTTTATACTTTCACATATTTTTCCAAGTACAAAAGAAAATGAACTAAGTTCTTTTGCAACTATGTTAGTAAGCACAACATTTAATTTTTCAAGCGGAGTTCCTTTTAAATTTTTATTTAAAACATTAGCTAACTCCTCTATAGTACTTTCCTCTAATTCATCAGTAAGCTTTACAATACAATCTTTTATTGTTCCATTATTTGACATTAGAACTATAAGGAGTACCTTATCAGATATTTTTACTATTTTAATATTTTCTAATAAGTCATCTGTTTTTACTGTAAGAAGCGTTGGTCTAAGCAATATTTTAGATACAACATCAGCTGCCTGTTCAAAAAGTTTCTCTGTATCTCCAAATCCGGTTATACTATTATCTATATAGTTTATATCAATCATAGAAAGCTTTTTTTCTTTCATTAGATTATCAACATAATATCTATATCCTTTAGTAGAAGGAATTCTACCCGCAGATACATGAGGTTGTTCTAAATAGCCTGCTTCTTCTAATAGTTTCATATCATTTCTAATTGTAGCTGAACTATACTCTAAATTATACTTTTCCATTATTGTTTTAGAACCTACAGGTTCTGCCGAAGCAATATAGTCTTCTACAACAGATGACAATATTTTTTTCTTCCTATCATCTAAATTCATACCATCACCTGATTAGCACTTTAAAGTTGCGAGTGCTAACTTACGTATATATATTACATCTTTTGTATTTAATTGTCAAGTTTTTTCTTACATTTTTTAAAATTTTTTCAAACAAAAGCAGGCATAAATTTCTATATTACATAGATTTTTATACCTGTCTTTTATACAACAATTATTTTACATTTAAATTTAAAAGCATATTACAAGTAGATTATAATTTTCCAACTAATCTTTTAAAATGGTTACCTCTTTCTTCGAAATTTTTATACATATCAAATGACGCACTAGCAGGTGACATTACAACAATATCATTTTCTTTTGCAATTTTATTTGCATAATTTACACACTCTTCTAAAGTATTAAATTCTACAATATCTAGTTTTTCTTCTATATTTATATTTTCCTTTTTTGCCTCTTTAATTACAGCATTACGTATCTTAGTTGCTGTTTTTCCAATTAATATTAAATGACTTACTTTATCAAGTATATATGGAGCTAATGGCTCATATGGGATATTCTTGTCATATCCTCCTGCAATCAAAATCACCTTTTCTTTAAACGATTTTAATCCTGCAATTGTACGAGATGGACTTGTTCCTATTGAGTCGTTGTACCATTTTACATTATTTATATTACGAATAAGTTCCATTCTATGTTCAACTCCGCCAAATGTCGTTACTACCTCTTTTATATCATCTTTATCTACTAAATCATATACAGCAGTGGCAGCAGCACATATATTTGCAATGTTATGCATTCCAACTAATTTTATTTCATCTATACTACATATTTTTGCTTTTCTTCCAGATATATTTGAATATATATTATCATTGCAAAGATATACACCTTTTACAACACTTTCATTAATACTAAAAGCCCTTATATTTGTTTTTATATTTTTATCTTCAATAAGCTTTAAATATCTATTAGTCATATCAGAATCTTTATTTAACACTAGAATATCATCACTATTTTGATTTAAAAATACATTTGCCTTTGCCATTATATATTCGTTATAATCAGTGTGATAATCCAAATGGTTTGGAGATACATTTGTAATTACTGAAATATCTGGACTCTTAGATAATGTCATAAGTTGAAAACTACTTAATTCCAAAACTACAATATCTTCTTTTCTCATTTCGTCTAGTTTTGAAAATAACGGTGTTCCTATATTTCCACCAATCCACACTTTATATCCTGCTGTCTGCAAAAATTTAGATATTAACGTAGTAGTTGTCGTTTTTCCATCACTTCCTGTAACGCCAATAATTTTACATGGGGCAAGTTCAATTACCTTTTCTATTTCAGATGTTAGTACTGTTTTTCCAAGTTCCACAGCTCTTTGTATTTCATATGTAAATGGCTTTATACCTGGAGATCTAAATATATAATCATAATTTTCAAGATTATCTAGGTATTTATCTCCCAATACAAATTCCACACCTATTTTTTCTAATTTTTTTATTTCATCTGATATTTTTTCCTTTTTATCTCTTGCACTAACTAAAGCTCCCAATTTTACTAAATTCTCTATTACAGGCACATTACTTATTCCAATTCCAAGTACTGCAACCTTTTTTCCCTTTATTTCATTTTTAAATTTTTCTAATTTTTCGTTATTCACAAAATACCACCTTCTTAATTTATTATATTACAATATACTCTAAAATTCAACAAAATTCACCATTAAATTTCATAGAAAAGATGCCAATACAAAAGTAACCTTTTATATTAAGCATCTTTACTATCTCTGATTACTTCCTGCTGGATCACCTCTTCCAAGTCTTTCAACAACGTTCATTTCTCCTATATAGAAATATGAACCACAAGAAGTCTCACTTTCTGGCGTTCTTGTTTTATCGCCTGCTTTCGGTCTTACCATTATTCTATCAAGTCTACAGGTACAATCTTCTAAGCAATTATGTGCACATGATGAAACGTTACATTCAATTTTTTGATGATATGACATAAAATCAACTCCTTTGTATTATTATTTGTTCTTTTTATATAATAATACATTTAAAAATGTTATTTTATGCTATCTCTTAATTTCCTATGATATGTAATTGTAAATCTATGAACTTCGTCTTGCAAAAATGTAAGAAAATTAAGAATGTTTTTATTATTTGACATATCTATCTCATTTCCATCTTTATCTATAAGGCCTCTAGTTCTATGCTTATCATTTTTTACCATTCCATACACAAGCACATCTTCTTCTCCTGCCTCTTTAAGTGCCTTTTTTACCATATTAAGTTGTGTCTTTCCTCCATCTATAAAAAATGCATCTGGAAGTGGCCAATCCTGACTATGTTTTAATCTACGTGTTATAACTTCATACATAGATTTTGGATCGTCCTGTGTATCTGTGCTTTTTATTTTAAATTTTCTATACATTTTTTTATTTAACTTTTTATCCTCATATCTTATCATACATCCAACTATATACTCATTTCTTAGATTAGATATATCAAAACTTTCTATGGAGTTTATTTCAAATGATAGTGATAGAATCTCTGATAAATCAGCAAGTACATTTTTCTTTCTATCTTCAATATTTATTTTTATGTTATTTTCTACCATATTAATTAATTTTGCCTTATCACCTTTTTTAGGGCACATAACATCTAATTTCACTTGTTTTTTTAAAAAGAATTCATTTAATAAATTAATATATTCATCATCAAGTTTTACATATACTTTCTTTGGTATATCTTCATTATCTAAATAATAATTAGATACAATAGACTCAATAGATTCTGTAACTTCATCTTTTGATATATCGTTTAGTATAACATTATCATGAAGTACAACTTTATAATCTCTTATTTTAAATACTTGTACATATAACTGATTTAGATGATGTACGTAACCAAAAATATCTGTACTTGTTTCATTTAAATTTCCAACTTTTTGCTTTAAGCTCATTTTTTCTATATCATCTAAACGTTTTTTTAATTTAGCTGCTTTTTCAAATTCCAGTTTTTCTATTTCTTCATCCATCTGTTTTTTTATTTCTTCTTTTATTTCAGAATTTTTGCCTTGTAAAAACATTACAATTTGATTTATCATCTCTTTATATTCTTCTCTTGATACATCATTTATACATGGCCCTAAACATCTTCCTATATGATAATATAGACATGGTCTTGTAAGCTTCTTTTTTTCTAAATTATACCTACAACGCTTTACAGGAAATATCTCTTTTATTGAATTTAGGCTTTCTCTCATTGCACCAACATTAGTATATGGTCCAAAATACATTGCTTTATCATTTATTTTTCTTCTAGTTACTATAATTATTGGATATTTATCTTTTATATTTATTTTAATATACGGATATGTTTTATCATCCTTTAACATTACGTTAAATTTTGGTCTATTTTCTTTTATATAATTACACTCTAATACTAAAGCTTCTACTTCATTTTCTGTTACTATATATGATATATCTCGTATTAAAGATACCATTTTTTCAATTCTTGCAGATTTATTATTTTTTTGAAAATATTGCCTTACTCTTTTTCTAAGAGATATTGCCTTACCCACGTATATAATCTTACCATTTTCATCTCTCATCATATATATACCAGGTTTAAATGGTAAATTATCAACAATATGTTTTACATGCTCTGTCATATTGCCTCCTATATATTATTAAAAGAGGGCTAAACACCCTCTCTTATTTACATTTTTTAATTATTCAGCATCATCTGTTTCATTGTATTTGTCAATGATTGCTTTTTGTAACATTTCTCTAGTTTCAGTTTTAATTGGATGAGCTATGTCTTTAAATTCACCGTTTGGAGTTTTTTTACTAGGCATAGCGATAAATAATCCTTTATCACTTTCGATAACTTTGATATCATGTATTACGAATACATCATCAATTGTTATAGAAGCGATAGCTTTCATTCTGTTTTGAGAAGCTACTTTTCTTACTCTTACGTCAGTAATTTGCATGTTGAACACCGCCTTCCTTATATGTAATTATATTATTACACAAGATATTTTTAATGTCAATAGTTTTTTTACATAACATTACATTTTTTTTGAAAATATTTTTTTATCAAAATATTCGACATAAAGCGACTTTTTATGCATACAAAATCTTAGTTCTTTTAACATTATAATTTAAATTTTCAGAAATATATTCAAAATATCCTTTCATTAAATTTGATATATCAAGCTTTCTTCTTAGTCCTGAACAAACTGTTATTTCTAAACTACCATCAATTAAGAAATCAAAGTTTATAATATCAGACTTAATATCTATTCTTTCCATCCTAGTTCTAGTTTTTTTTACAACTGAAATTCTGTCTTGTTCTAAATAATCTTTTAGGTCACTAATATATTTGTCTTTCATTTCTTCTATTTGCCTTGGTGTTTTATCAACAAACTTTCTTTCATCATAAATCAAACTTACAAGATATGTAGAAGCATAAACTTTTTCCATTATACTTACACCATCATCTTCAAAATACTCAGCACTTAAAACTGTAAGTCCTGAAGGAAGTACACTATTAATTTGCTTTACAAAATACGGTATATCTAATTTCTCTTGCAAATTAACTTCAACTATTTCCCCAACACTTTCTATTCCCTTTGGAAGAGGATCTGCAAAAGTAATAATTGGGCTAGGTTTTTTCTTATTTGTATATTCTATTTTTATATCTGCTCTAATAAAAGCTTGCTCAAATATATTTGAAACATCTATATGAGTTAAAAATATAGCATCCTTTGATTTACTAAATACAATTCTTAAATTATTCAAATCTTTCTACCTTTCTAATATTAGAATTTAAATTTATCTAATATCTTTTTTGATTTTACCTCAATTCTCTCCATTCCATCTTTTGTAATTTTATCCATAATATCTCTTGCTTCCTTATATGCATTTTTGTACTGCTCAGATGTTATTACATAATTATTTAAAGCGTTGTTTATCTTATCTTCATTAATTAGTATTACATTTCTTTCTTTAGTTATAACAACATCTAAGTACAAATCATCATAAAATATTCTACCGTCTGAATCAATTCCATTCATATTAGTGACGTCTATATACCATTGAATTATATTTCTTTCATTATCAAACATAATTGTTACTGTATAATGCTTACTAGTAGGCACAATTTGTATCCATATATATCCATTGTCTAATATTAAGAAATTTTCATCACCATATGAAACTTCAAATCTCTTATTTGCCTTTTCAACATATATACCATATATATATCCTTCAAAATTCTCATCTTTTATTTTTAAAGTCTTATCCTTAAATGTGGTTACCCTTATCCAATCACTTTTATTTACAAATTTCCTTATCATAAACGTTCCTCTACTAAATCCACATTAGTATATCATATATTGTATATATTTTCAAGTATAACCAATATATATATTTAAAAAAATATTATTTTTTCAGTAGATACATAAAATATCATTTACATAATTATATCTAAAAAAGAATAAATTAAAAGGAATGAAACCTATATCATACAGGATTCATTCCTAAAAAATTATTACCTTATCAAAAAGTATTATTTTTTAACTTTATTATCTTTCTAATTTAAACATATTCATATCCTTTGTATATAATCCTTTTACTGCATTTCTTAACATATCTGCACCAATTGCTGAATAAAGTATTCCATTTGATCCAAATGCAAGATTGCAAAAACAGTTTGGCATGTTAGGTAATTCATCAATAATAGGGAGTCCGTCTTTTGTATTTGCAACTGTAGAATTAAAAGCAAATTCAATTGGAATATCATCTATGCTGTATAACGTTTTTTGTAAACTATTAAACAGCTTTTTGTATTTGTCTGACGAAACATTATTTAAATATTTACTATCTAAGAATTTTTCTGTAAATTTTACATCCTCGCCACTGTATATTATTCTATTATTGGGCGCAAATCTTAAAACATGTGATGGTTCTAAACTATCCCTTGCTGTAAAATTTGTGTTAAAATTCTTCAATTTTTCTATTGGTTTTGAAACAATTGTAAATGTCTTATATAATTCTGCAGGAGAGTTTTGAATGTATTTTAATGTTTCAATTCCCGAAGCCATTACTACCTTATCTGAGATTATTTTAAAATTATTATTAGTCTTGCACTCTACCTCATCAATTCTACATTTTATATCATCTATTTTGGTATTTTCAAAAATTTTTACATTATCCATTGTATCTAAATATTCAAAAAGTCCTTGTGTAAAAGAATACGGATTCATTATAGCACTTGCATTTTTAGTTACAATTCCACTATTTAAATTAACAAGAGAATGTGAATCTATATATACAGCATCAAATCCAGAATTTTTTCTTTCTTCAAATTCTTTTGCAACGGCTCCTCTTTGCATAAACCTGTTTGTAAAATATATATTATCCTGTCTTGAAAATCCTGTTGGCATCTTAAATTCTTTATTTATATTTTCGATCTTTGAGATTGAGTCTAAGCAAAGCTTATATACCCTTGCTGCCCTTTTTTTCCCTATGCTTTTTTCAAGTTTTGACATTTCACTTTCAAGTTGATATTCAAGTGCTGCTGTATCTGCAATTGTATTTCCATATCCAATAATATTTTTTTCAACAGTAACAACATTTGCTCCTTCCTTAGCAAGAAAATATGTTGTAAGTGCACCAGCTATTCCTCCTCCAATAACTAGAACATCTGCTTTTATATCATGTGTTAAATATGGATATATTTTATTTATTTTTGATTTATCTTTCCAATATAGTTTTCCGCTATTTATTTGCATTTTAAACACCTCTATTTGTATTTTTTACTATATTATTTTTTTTATACAATTAATAACATATTTTACCATTTAAAATTTAAATGGTTATTTTATTCAAAATGACAAACAATAATAACGAGGTGAAAAAAATGAAAATACTAAAAAATAAATATATCATTATTTCATTTTTTGCTTTCTTTTTCCTTTTTATTGGAACAAATATTTTCGCATACAGTACTACAAATTTTAATCCAGAGTATGGTACTACAACCAGTAATGTAAATTTAAGAAAACAAGCATCTCTCGAGGCTTCTAACATATTATTTACTCTTCCTGCAAATACTAATTTACAAATAGTCGGTTCAATAGATGATTTTTATATTGTTACATTGGCTGATTCAAAAGTTGGTCTTGTTTCAAAAGAATATGTATCCATAAAAGGCAAAGAAGGTGATTTTCCAGAATATACAAATTTTGAAAAATATTTTGCTACTGCAAATTCTTCTACAAACATAAGGGGAGGGGCTGGCACAGAATTCCAAATTGTTGGAAAATTAAAACAAGATGAAAAAATTGAGGTAATCGGAAAGATAAAAAACTTTTTACTTATAGTAACAGAAAACAATACTGTAGGCATGGTAAGAGATGATTTGGTTACAAGAGAATTTAATATTTCAGATGAACAAATAAAAGAAAAAATAAATGAGATGTTAAATTTGATAAATTCTAGTAGAGAAAAAAATGGTTTAATTAAACTTGAAATCCTACCAAGACTTGAAGAAGTAGCTATGATAAAAGCAGATGATATGGTTAAAAATAATTATTTTTCTCATGAGTCTCCAAACTATGGAAATCCATTTGATATGATGAAAAATTTTGGTATTACGTATAAAACAGCTGGTGAAAATATTGCTGGAAACGCAAGTATAGAAGGTGCTTTTAATTCATGGATGGAATCCGAATCTCATAGGCAAAATATTTTATCTAATGCATATAATTATGTAGGAATTGGCATAAAACCCAGCGAAAAGTATGGATATATAATAGTAGTAATGTTTATACGGAAAATAACAAGCTTGGCTTAGCTTGTTATTTCTTTTATTCTTTTTATTGCATTTTTTGCTTCATTGTATCCAAGCCTTACCAAATAATTAGTTTTACTACAATCAAGCAAAGATATATTACCTGGTATTTGTGGCCTTATAACATAATCAGACCTGCTTAATTCTTCTTCATTTACCTGATGTGACATTATGTCAAAAGCTTTAAGAGATATTGATATTACATTTAAACTATTATCAGTATACTTCTTATTTCTATCAAAACTTACAGATATTACCTTTGTAGCTCCCATTTTTCTTAAAATACTAACAGGCGTATTTACTCTAACGCCACCATCTACTAAGATCCTGCCATCAAATATTTTAGGTTCAAAGACCCCAGGAAAACTTGAACTTGCTCTAATTATTGATGCAAGTTTTCCGTTATATTTATATGTTGGTATATCATCGTATAAACTTCTAGATAAATTATTAGATTCATTTATACTTTTACTTAAAAAGTATACTACTTCTCCTGAATTAATATCAACTGTTGGTATTGCAAGTGGTAATTTAACATCCGCTATATCAATTACTTGTTTTTTTTGGCAAAAGTTCTTTATAATGTATTCAAGTTTATCTCCTTTTGCTAGCCCTTTTATACCTATTTTTCCCGTAAATGCTGTGCTTAATATTTTTAAACCAACTAATTTATCATAATCACCAATTCCACTACAATACATATTAAAAAATTTAATTAAATCATTTGGTAAATAACCACATGCATATAACCCTGCTATTATACTACCGCTACTTGTTCCCGAAATATATTCTATTTTTATACCTTCATCTTCAAATGCTTTTAAAACTCCTATGTGTGAAGCCCCTTTTGCTCCTCCTCCACTAAGTGCAAGTCCTAATGACATAATATAACGCACCTCCTATATAATACTTTATTATATGATTTTTTATTTAGAAGGTGCAAATTAAAATAAAAATAGATTTATTATAATTTAAATATATCCTTAATTTTAAAGAGCCGTAAAATAAAGTTTTACAGCTCTTTTATCTATAGAAAATTATTTTAAATCTTTTTCAGTTTCTTTAACAATATATATAGGTCTTTTCTTAGTTTCTAAATATGTTTTTGATAAATATTCTCCTATTATTCCAAGGAAAAATAATTGAAGGCCTGCACAAAAAACCATTATACATACCATTGATGGCCAGCCACTTGTAGGATCACCATATACAAGTGTACGAACTATTATTAAAATTATAAATATAAATGAAATAAAGCATAAAAGTATACCTAATATTGCTGAAAGTCTAAGTGGAAAAGAGGAAAATGATGTTATTGCCTCTAATGCGTAACTTACTAATTTGAAAAAAGAAAAGCTTGTTTTCCCAGCAACTCTTTCTTTATTATCATAAGAAAGCCATTTAGTGTTATATCCTACAAACGCATATATTCCATTTAGATATCTGTTGTATTCTGCCATTTGAAGCACACTTTCTAACATTTGCCTTTTCATTAGTCTATAATTTCTTGCACCATCTACGATATCAAGTTTTGTCATTTTTCTAATCAATTTATAATATATAAT
>USJA01000015.1 GCA_900554875.1 uncultured Clostridium sp.
ATAGTAGCAGTTATTTTTGCTATAATTATTGCACTGATAATTTTTCAGTGTATTACTATCATTTATTATTTCTTGTACCATTTCAGATACATTATTATAAGCCAATAAATAATGACAATTAAGTTTATTTTTAAACCAAGTAATTTGTCTTTTAGCATAATGCCTTGTTGATTTTTTTAGATCTTCAACACATTCTTCTAATGTCCTACATCCCTCGAAATATTTAAAAAATTCTTTGTACCCTATTGCCTGCATACATGTATTCTCTTTACTTAATTTCATATCATATACCATTTTAGCTTCATCTAAAATGCCTTCTTCAATCATGTCATCAATTCTTTTGTTAATTCTTTTATACAGCTCGTCCCTGGGAAAATCAATGTAGTATACATAAAAATCATATTTCGGATGGTAAAAGTTTTTCAATCTTTCTTTTTCCTCTTTCATATGTATAGATTTTAATTTGCCAGAGTTATTTGCAAGCTCTAAAGCTCTAATAACTCTTTTTACATTGTTAGGATGTATAACTTCTGCACTTTTAGGATCAGTTTCTAATAATTTTTTATATAAATATTCTTTCCCTTTTTCCTTTAGTACTTTTTCTAATTCTTCTCTATAATCGTTATGTTCAACTTTATTTTCAAAACTCATATCATATACAATAGAATTAAAATATAGTCCTGTCCCACCAACAATAATTACATTTTTATTTCTTTTTATAATTTCATCTATTTTATCATAGCACATATTTTTAAAATCTGCAACACTGAATTTATCTTCAATATTACAAATATCAATCATATGATGTGGAATATTTTCCATCTCATTTTTTGTTATCTTTGCTGTACCAATATTTAGTCCCCTATATATTTGCATAGAATCAGCAGAAATTATCTCTGCATCTATCTTTTTAGCTAAGGCTATACTTAAAGCTGTTTTACCTGAAGCCGTGGCACCACCAATACATATTATCTTTTTTCTCATATTTATTTCCTTAAAAATTTTCTCTCTATTTCGTATCTGCTCATTTCAAAAGCTGTTGGTCTTCCATGTGGACATGTAAATGGATTTTCAAGTTTTACCATCTTATCTATTAATGAAGTTTGTTCCTTTACATCTAGTTTCATATTTCCTTTTACAGCAGCTTTACATGCAAGTGTAGCTAAAAATCTATGCTCTTTTTCTTCCTTTTCAGTTTTAACAACTCCAAGTATCTCATCAATGATATCTTTAAACATTCCAGTATAATCAATATTATATCCAATGTTTGGTACACCTGAAATCTTTATTGTTTTTTCATCGAACTCATCTAGTATAAATCCTGCTCTTTCAAACATTGACATATTATCCATAACAATATCTTTTTCCTTTGGAGTAAGTTCTACTAATGCAGGTATTAACATCATTTGAATATTCCTATCAGTAGAATAATAGCTTTCTTTAAATTCTTCAAATAAAAGTCTTTCATGAGCTGCATGTTGGTCTATAACATACATTTTTTCCTCTATTTGTATAATTATATATGTATTAAAAATATTACCTATATACTTGTATAATACTTCTTTTTTAATGTTATTTTCATCTCTAATATTACTGTTAATATTTTCTTGACTTACATTGTCCACATTTACTTCTTCTTTTTGAATATTTTTGACTGAGTTATCCACATTATTAATATGTTCATTTGTGTTATCAAATTTATTTTCTATTTCATAGGTTAGAGGTTTATTACTATTTATACTAGAAATATCTTGTACAGTTTTTGTATTTAAATCTTCATTTTCTTTTTTTGCAATATCATATATATTTAATTTTGGTTCTTCCACTGCATAAGTACTTTTTGGATTAAATTTAAATTCAAACTTCTTTTCTTTTATATTATCTTTAATTACTCCCGTATTTTTTAAATCACAGCTAATTCTACTTATACTTTCATCTTCTAATTTTTTTATGTTTGTAAATGGACTATCCTCTCTATTTTTATTTTCTATAGCTTGTCTTACTGCGTGATAAACTACATCAAAAACTGAGGTCTCATCTTCAAATTTTACTTCAAGTTTAGCTGGATGGACATTTACATCTAAATGATTTGGACTCATACATAAATTTATAACACAAAATGGAAATTTATTTATTGCATACTTTTCACTGCATGCCCTATCTAAAGCTGCATTAATAGTTTTATCTTTTATATATCTTGAATTTACAAAGGTAAATTGATGCATTCTAGTAGATCTTGAAATTTTAGGAAGGCCGATAACACCACTTACACTCATTGAATTATATTCATATTCTACAGGTATAACATTATCATAAATTTCTCTTCCAAATATATCATAAATGACTGATTTCAAATCAGATTTGCCTGATGTTTGCAAAACAGTTTTAGAATTATTTATATACTTAAAACTAATACTTGGATTTGAAAGTGCCATTCTTCTAACTACATCTTCTATATATCCTGCTTCAGTCGAATCTTTCTTTAAGAATTTATATCTTGCAGGAACGTTATAAAATACATCAAATATCTCTATTTTAGTACCCTGAGTAGAGGCTGATGGTTCCACAAATTTTATTGTTCCAGCATCAACGAAAGCCTTAGTACCAATATCTTCATTCTCATTTTTACTAATTAATGATACCTTAGAAATAGCAGCAATAGAAGCTAAAGCCTCTCCTCTAAATCCCATAGAAGTTATACTAGCTAAATCTTCTTCTTTTCTAATTTTACTTGTAGCATGTCTTTCAAAGGCCATTTCAACATCATCTGATGCAAAGCCTTTTCCATTATCTTGAACTCTTATATACTTTATTCCGCCATTTCGTATTTCAACCGTAATTGATGTTGCTTTAGCATCTATAGCATTCTCCACTAATTCTTTTACAATTGAAGCTGGTCTATCAACAACTTCACCTGCAGCTATTTTATTTACTGTATGTTCATCTAAAAGAACAATATTTCCCATATTTACCTCCTATCTTAATTCATTTATGCGTTTTACTACTTCTTTTGTAGACGTTGATATATATTCTTCCAAATCTTCGTCAGTCAAAAAGTTTATTTTTGAACTATCTGATTTATTATTTAGAGTACTAATATAACTATCAAAACATTTTATTAACACTTCATCTGCGAGTGCTTCTCTAATATTATTAGCTATTTTATCGACATCAAGGTTGTATTTTGATATAACCTTTTTATTCACATTTAGATAATCAGAATAAATTTCTTTACTAAATTTATCAAAATCATAAACTTTTCCTGTCTTTAAATTTGTAACAAGACCTAAATTTTCATCATGCCATTTTATATATTTTCCTACAAACTTTTCAAACCAAATTTTATCTTCTATTAAGTGAGCATATGTCCCTAGTGTCTTAAAGTCTAAAAGTTTAAAAGTATTATCTTGTATAAATTTATCCAAATCTGGTAAATGCATAACATTTCCATCCTCAACAACATATTTCAAATAGTGGGTTATTCCTCTATCAAATCCTGCCATTTTTTTTAAATCAGGCATTATACTTCCAGCTAAAAACTTATCAGATAAGTTAAGTTCTTCTTTTACCATATTTGATATACAAATATGTATTATCATAGATGCCATTATATTTTCCTCCTTAGTTTAATTTTTCTTTTAATCTATACAAAACGTCTAAAGCATCTTTTGGAGATAATTCATCTAAATTAGTTTTCTCCAATATTTTTGTAATTTCAGCCATTTTGTAATTAAACATATCAACCTGTATTTCGTCTGTTGTAATTTTTTTCTTTCTATTATTTATACTTTTCTTTGCTAAATCTACATCTTCTAGTTCTCTTAATAATTGTTTTGCTCGTGATATAACAGATTTAGAAACTCCTGCAAGTTTGGCAACATATATACCATAGGACTCATCTGTTCCTCCTGGTACGATTTTTCTTAAAAAGATTACATCGTCACCTTTTTCTTTAACAGCAACTGAATAATTTTTTACACCTTCTACTTGATTTTCAATATCAATTAATTCGTGATAATGAGTTGCAAACAAAGTTTTTGCTCCTATTTTTTCCTTATTTGCTATATATTCAACAGTTGCCCATGCAATTGAAAGTCCATCATATGTTGAAGTTCCTCTTCCTATTTCATCAAGAATAATAAGGCTATTTTTTGTAGCATTTGTAAGAATATTTGAAAGTTCTTGCATTTCAACCATAAATGTAGATTCCCCCATAGCCAAATCATCTGAGGCACCAATCCTTGTAAATATTCTATCAACAATACTTATATCAGCTTTTGTTGCAGGTACAAAAGAGCCAATTTGTGCCATATATGTAATAAGAGCAACCTGCCTCATATATGTTGATTTACCAGCCATATTCGGCCCTGTAATTATTAAAAATCTATCATCATCATTGTTTAAGTATGTATCATTTGGAATAAAAGAGTCAGACTTTAAAGATTTTTCAACCACTGGGTGTCTTCCACCTTCAATTCTTATTTCTCCTGATTTTAATATGTTTGGCTTCGTATAATTATAATTAATTGCAACTGTTGCAAAAGAACATAAAACATCTAAAATAGATACAACTCTTGCTGATCTTTGTATATCAATAACTTCTTTTGCTATTTCATTACGTATATTACAAAATATTTCATATTCTAAATCAATTAATTTTTCCTCTGCACCAAGTATTTTTTCTTCTATTTTTTTAAGTTCATCTGTTACATATCTTTCAGCACCAGCAAGTGTCTGCTTCCTAATATATCTATCTTCTGGCACCATATTTTTATATGAATTTGTAACCTCTATATAATATCCAAAAACCCTATTATATCCTATTCTAAGCCATTTTCCTTTAATTCCCGTTAATTCTTTTTCTTTAGCCTCAAGTTCCATAAGCCATTTTTTTCCATCTTTTGAAGCATTTCTGTACTCATCAATTTGTTCATTGTACTCACTCTTAATTATTCCACCTTCTTTAATTGAAATAGGCGGATCATCAACAATGGAATTATTAATTAAAGTGTATATATTTTCTAATGTATTAAATTCACTATACAAATCATTTATATATGTATCATTATTAGTATTTATAATATCTCTTAATATATTCTTAATTTTAGGTAATTTTTCAAGAGATGTTTTTAAAGATACTAATTCTCTTGCATTAGCAGATGAACTAACTATTTTTGATATAAGTCTTTCCATATCGTAAACTGATTTTAAATTTTCAATAAGTTCATCCATTAGCATTTTGTTTTGTATTAAAGTTTCAACTGCATTTTGCCTTTTTATAATTTCATCATAATTTAGCAAAGGAGCCTCAATCCAACTTCTAAGTCTTCTTCCTCCCATAGCTGTTGTTGTATTGTCAAGTACCCAAAGAAGACTCCCTCTTTTTGTCTTTTCCCTATTAGATTCTAATATTTCAAGATTTCTTCTTGTTGAAGAATCAAGTTGCATGAATATTTCTGTACTATATTTCTCAATATTATTTATTTGGTCAATATTTGTTTTTTGGGTTTCATCAATATAGTTTAAAAGCAAATTAACACAATTTTTTTCTATCTCATCTAAGTTATTATTTATACTTGCATTATCATATACAGTTGTATTTGATATATTATTGCTATATGACATATATAAATCAAATAATTTAGTTATTTGACTTACAAGAGAAATGTCCTTTTTAATACTATCATGAAGTATAACTTCAGATGGTAAAACTCTTGATATTTCATTTATAAGTTTTATATCACTATCTATACCATTAAAACTTGTAACTTTAAATTCACCTGTAGATATATCACAAAACGAAAAAGCTATGTTACTTTTCTCTCTTATAATTGATGCAATATAATTATTCTTTTTTTCATCTAGCATTGTAATGTCTGTTATTGTGCCTGGTGTTATAATTTTTACAACATCTCTTTTTACAAGTCCTTTTGCATTTTTAGGATCTTCTACTTGTTCACAAATTGCTACTTTATATCCTTTTTCAACCATTTTAGGTATATATGTATTTATCGCATGAAATGGTATACCACACATCGGAGCTCTTTGTTCTTGTCCACAATCTTTACCTGTTAAAGTTAATTCTAATTCCCTGCTACATAATTCTGCTTGATCATAAAAAAGTTCATAGAAATCTCCTAATCTATAAAACAAAATACAATCTTTATATTTATCTCTAAGTTCTAAATACTGCTTCATCATAGGTGTTACTTCTGCCATATTAACCTCCACTTTGTCTACAATTTTCCACAGTTATTATATCAAAAAATACATTTAAATACAAGGAATTTGTCGAAATGAATCAAAAAAGAAGTGAGTAGTTTTAACTACTCACTTCCATACTTAAATATCTTTTTCAATCTTAAGAATTCTTTTTTCAAAGATATTCCTTTCAATGCTTGGAATAAATTTTAACAATCTTTTTGCAACATATATTGCAAAAAGATCCAGAGTTTTCTGGTCCTTACACATCGTAAATATATCCATTTTTGCTAACCATTGTGTAATCAGTTTCGTTTGAAGAATTGGTTCCAAACAATCAAGCCGATATACATTCTTGTTATATCTTGAAGCTTTTAAAATAGCTTCTTCAAAAAATTCAATATCTTCATAAGGTATACACCTCTGAACGAAATCAGGTAATTCATTGTACTCCTTCCTTTTCTGATTATCCCCATTTTCATCCTCGATTACTTTGTTGATGTAATCAATAACTTCCTGTGTAATAATCCTATTAGGCAAATATGAAAATTTTTCAATTTCCACGCTGTATTCAATATATACAGCATACTTACTTGACTTGTTTGTTTCCTCCTCTACAACAATAACAACTTTACTGTTACCACTGTTTTTAAATACTTCTTGAGTATTTTTTTTGGGAGAAACCTTAGAACCTGAAGCATACACTCTCTTCCTATGGTAGGTATCTCTTGTCTGATTATAAAAGACTTCTGTTTTAAAGTCTTTTATTCCTTCAACAAAATAAATTTTCAAATTTTTATTTTCTAACGTTTTTGTTACATACATATGTAAGTCTCCTTCAATATAATTAAATTTTTAATATATATAAACGACTGTCCGACCTATTAATATTATATCATCTTTATTGCTTTATGTCAACTTTTAAACTTGATATAATAATTCATGATTTATACTAAAGAAGATTAAGATTTACAAGAACTATAGACGAAACAATTGCAACAAAATCGGCAATAAGACCTGCAATTAGAACGCCTCTTATTTTTTTTAACTTAACAGCTCCAAATAATATTGTAATTGTATACAAAGTAGTTTCTGTTGCCCCCATTATAACTGATGCCATTTTACCTGATATAGAATCTGCTCCAGAAGTTTTAAATATTTCCATAACAACTGACATAGAAGCTCCTCCTGATAGTGGTCTCATTATACATAGAGGAATAATATCTTCTGGTATTCCAAACTTTACTAGAAGAGGTTTAAAAGGATATAAAATGACATCTAAAGCACCTGTACTTTTTAAAAGACCAATAGATATCGTTATTGCAAGAATATATGGAAAAATATTATATACTACTTTTAGTCCATCTAGTGCCCCCTCAATGAATAGTTTAAATATATCCTTTTTTTCTTTTGCAGCTATAACAATAATAAAAAGTATCATAAGTGGAACTATACACATTATTATATAATTTAACATATATCACCTTACATCCTTTTGTTTAATATTTTTATTGAAATAATACCAGCTATAAGTGAAAGGCCTGTAACAATCCATACTGGTATAACAATTGAAGTTGGATTACTAGAGCCATACATAGCTCTTAAAGCAATCATACTGCTTGGTATAAGCTGCAAGGATGCTGTATTTAAGAGTACAAACGTTGTCATATTATTACTTGGGATATCCTTTTTATTATTATCTTCATGTAATGATTTTATTGCTTTTATGCCATTTACTGTAGCAGCATTTCCTACACCAATTATATTTGTAGTTATATTCATACACATATATTCTTTTGAAGCATTACTCAAGTTATCTTTGCTAAACAAAAAACCTACTGTTTTACTAAAGACTTTAGATAGTTTCTTTATTACACTAGTTTTCTCAAAAATATTAAATATTCCACTCCAAAAACACATCATACCAATTAATGTTATAACATTTTCAACTGCACTTTTTCCGCTATCCATTATACTTGATATAACGGAATCTGGATTACCAAAAAAAACTGCAATTATTATACTTATACAAAGCATTGCTCCCCATATTTTAGACATAAACTTCACCCATTTAATTAAAATATATGACATATTACATCCTATTATTCTTTACATATATTAAAATTTGTTATATAATAACCATACAAAATACTATAATATCTGTCTACCTTACATAATGTTAAAACTATAGTACTACGACAGATAAGGAAAAAACTTGTACAAACCCTGAAATTTAACCATTCTGTCTATTGTATGAATTTGCTAATTTTATACATTTATTAAAATTTTGAATTATTTTTATGACATCGACAGATTTTAACTATTTTATTTACATAGCTCTAGCCTTTTAAGTATACCAGTTTTAATTTAAATATATTAGAATGTAAAGGCGAATAATATTGCAATAGCTACTGCTCTTATACTCGGTTTTAATTTAAATATATTAGAATGTAAAGCTAAAATTTTTGTACTATTTTTCCCGCTGGTTAGCGTTTTAATTTAAATATATTAGAATGTAAAGTAATCATCTTAGAGATATAGAAAATAAAATCGTAAGTTTTAATTTAAATATATTAGAATGTAAAGTCAATTACTACTTTAAAATTTCCCGATTTATACCGTTTTAATTTAAATATTTTAGAATGTAAATATGAAATGGATAGGCTTAATGAACAACTTGAAGACAGTTTTAATCTAAGTATATTAGAATATAAATATATTAAACTTCATACCATATAGTATGAAAATAGGAGGCAATATGAAAGGTTATAGACTTAATAAAGATATTGAATACGTAAAAAAAATTATGCAAGGAATTGAAAGAAAAAATGGACATTGTCCATGTAGATTAAAAGAAGATGATACGACGCTTTGTCCATGTGATGAATTTATAAAAGAAGGTATATGTAAATGTAAATTATTTGTACCCATTAACAATAAAAGGGAGGCCTAAACGAGACTTTTAAAGAAGTAGTCTCGAATTAAACCTCCCTTTTATATTCATACATTCTATCCATAATCTTTCCAAGTTTTTTATGAGATAAAAAAGATTTTAAATTCTGTTTTGAACTTATCATAATTTTACTAATTAACGTTACTAATACATAAAATACTCCAACAGCTAAAGCACCTTTTATAAACATTCCAAAAAATCCGAAAGATTCGCTAAACACACTAAGTGGAGATGGAATATTTAACATTTGGGTTGTTTCTTCATTTTTTTCTAACGTACTATACAATGTTGTAGATGCAAATGTTGTATTACAACATAATGCTAATATTACTGTAACTATTACTACATTTAATTTCTTCATTTATATCACCTTTGTTTTATGTAGACTATTATATCATAAATATATTTAAATGTAAACTGTTTTTTAGTAATTTCCCCACATTGCAGGAATACCACTATTATATGTGGATGTATTATCTGATATTGTTACAAATTTTATAGAATATATATCACAATATAATAAATTTTTATCTTGAACAGAACGTAATAAAACATAACTGGCACCCACTTCAAGTAAAATTCCTGTCCTATCTTCTAAATATGTAGTTCCAATTAAAAACTCTATTCTAACAAGTCTTCCAATATATCTTTTTAAAAAAGCTGGTGTATATGCTGTATTTGTTAAAGTTTCTGGTTCAGTTTGTGTATTAGTCATACTCATATTATTATTATTTTCTTCCATAACCATTTTCCTTTCTATGTTTCATTATATAATGAAGTTGGTCTATAAAAACAATGTTTATTTATTCTTGTATGATTTATCCCTGTTCCATTATATGGAAATTCTTTTGGACATTTAGGCATATATGGATTCATAAACCAAAGAGAATCTCCAACCTCATTTAGCCTATTTCCTGCAAGAGCCCAATCGGCTATCTCATAATGTATTGTTTCTGGACTCATATTGTATATATTTTGAGAGTTATATTTACCACCTAAAGTTTCTGTTGCACAATTAAATTGACCTTTTTGTAATATAACATTTCTAATACTACCTCCTGCAGATACTCTTGCATATTCCCCATTCGCTGAATTTACTCTATTCATTATAACTGTGGCAACAGCTCTCATACCAGTGTCACCTTCTCCTCCAGCTTCACATTGAATTATTCTAGCTAACAGTTCTCTTTCGGTAAATCCCAACATCATCACCCCTTGTATATTATATTAAAAAGAAAAACTAACGTGAAAAAGTTTCTAAAAAATTGTTACATATTTTAATTATATAACTACGTAACTATTTATTACAAATTCAAACTAATTTATATAAGTTAAGATATATTTTAAATTATTCAGATATAGAAATTTTTAATAAAAAATAGAAATTAAATCAAAATATTATTTTTTAGGCAGTAATTGAAATACCTAAATTTGAATATCCAAATAAAAATCCACGTGTAAAACACGTGGTTTTTCTTTGAGCCATATAAGGGACTAACGCGAGCCACCTCTCAAGAGGTACTTAAAGTCCGACAACCCCGTATTACTACTCGCTTCCCTTTAAAAGGGTCTATGTATTCTTTTATCGTCAGCTGATCTGATATCATGTCTTCTTTTAATTGGTTTCTTATATATTCTGCTATCATTTTTTTATTCTTTCCTACTGTACTTACAAAATATCCTTTTGCCCAGAAGACACAATTTCCATATTTATATTTTAAGTTTGCATGTCTTTCAAATATTATTAAGCTACTTTTTCCTTTTAAATATCCCATAAAACTCGAAACACTTATTTTGGGAGGTATGCTAACTAATAAATGTATATGATCTTTGCATGCTTCTGCTTCTAATATAACCTCTTCTTTTCTTGCACATAGTTCTCTTATTATTAATCCTATCTCCTGTTTTTAACTTCCATATATATCCTGTCTTCTAAATTTTGGTGCAAATACTATATGATACTTGCATTCCAATGTTGTATGTGATAAACTTTCTGTGTATGATTTTTTCATACGATCATCTCCTTCTATATAATTTATTTGGCTGTCGAACCTTTTAAATTATACCACAAGGAGATATCTTTTTCTATTACTCTGCTCAACGCTAAAAGCTTTCCTGAACCACACGCATAGCATGTGGTTTTCTCTAATAAATCGAGTAGGAGAAATATCATTAATTGGTATTTCGTCCTCTCACACCACCGTGCGTACCGTTCGGTACACGGCGGTTCAATAGAATTAATACTTTAACAGTATACACTAGTTAGACTTGTATAACCAAGTTTCTCTAGTGTTTTATTATTTAATGCTATATGCATTGCTGGAGTATCTGCCATTCTCCAATAGCTTTTTCTTGACCCACTATGTTCTCCTGCAACATCTTCCATTATTCCAAGCTTAATTAGATTTTCTATTTTGGTTTTACATTTCCTCCATTGTTTCCAATAACACATTCTTATTCTTCGTCTTATCCATTTATCTAGTATTTGTGCTATTTTTCCCATATTTGCAATTTTAAAATAGTTTACCCAACCTCTAATAACTTGTGCTAATTTTAGATATCTTGTTTCCATACTCATCGCATTGCTCCTTGATGTTACTTTTCGTATCTTATCCTTGAACTTTGCTACTGACTTTGGGTGTATTCTTATTTCTACTTTTCCTTTTGTTTGATAGAAAGAAAATCCTAGATACTTTATTCTCAAAGGTCTATCAACTTTGCTTTTTGCTCTGTTAACTTTTAATCTTAATTTCGTCTCAATGAATTTGGTAATATTCTCCATAACTCTTTCTGCTGACTTTTTACTTTTAGTAAATATTACACAGTCATCCGCATATCGCACAAATTGTAGTCCACGTTTTTCTAATTCTTTGTCTAACTCATTAAGCATTATATTACTTAGTATTGGAGAAATATTACCACCTTGTGGTGTTCCTTTTTCTGTCTTTTCAAATACTCCATTTACTAATACCCCTGCTTGTAAATATTTTCTTATTAATGATACAACTTTATCTTCATTTACTGTTTTTCTTATTATCGATATTAGTAAGTCTTGATTTACTGTATCAAAGAACTTTTCTAGGTCTAAATCTACAACCCATTTATATCCATTATTCATTATTTCTCTAGCTTTTAGAATTGCATCGTGACAATTTCTATTTGGTCTAAATCCATAACTATTTTCTGAAAATATTGGCTCATAAATTATACTTAACTGCTGTGCAATTGCTTGTTGTACAACCCTATCTACTACAGTTGGTATTCCTAGCTTTCTTTTGCTTCCGTCTGCCTTAGGTATTTCTACCCTTCTTACTGCTTTTGGATTATATTTCCCATTTCTAATGTTTTCCTTGATTTGTTTGCCGTTTCCCTTTAGATATTGTAGAAGTTTATCTACTTTCATATCATCAATTCCACTAGCTCCCTTATTTGCTTTCACTCTCTTAAACGCCTTGTTCATGTTATCTTTTGAAAGTATTTTCTCAAGTAGTTCATTAGTTACTGTTTTAGTATCGATTTCTTCTTTTAAAGGCACAGCAAAATTACTAGGTACTTCTACGTTACCTTCAGTTTCCAACTTATTCTCTTGTAGATAGTCTTCAATATGAAGTTGTCTACCATTATCGTATTTTTGATTACCTTTCATAAAAAAAAAATCCTCCTATCGTTCAGTCCTTCACAAATTGTATATATCCAATTTGCTAGTATGACCTCTGCTGACTTCTGATATTTCACTCTAATATCACTACTAACATTTTCATACCTAGTTGAAGGTATTCCCAAAATATCAGACCTCCCCAGGTAAGAACAACAACCTTCCTCTCATATATCTGCCACATTTACTGTATGAGCCTTGAATAGTTACTAGGGCTTTGCTTTGTTTGGCAAGCTCGCCCAACTCAATTCAGCCTTATATGTGATTTCTGTTCGTCAGACCGAGATTTTGCTCTTGACTTCTTTCAGATTCCACCTCACGATGGACACCCTTGTCATTTACTAACAGTTCGCCATTATCAGGCACTGTAAGGGACTTTCACCCTCAAGTTGTTGCCCATGCTGGGCACACCAACAAAAAAAGAAAGTAGCTTTCTACTTTCTTTTCAATATTATTTTATATGTCATATCTCATCTCTTATACTATATTCAATATTTCCTTCATTGATTTTATTTTATAATCTGGTTCCATTAAGATTTCTTCTTTTTTCTTCCACTTATTATTTATTTCTTGTTTATACCAGATAGTTTTTACTCCTAAAATTTTCACTCCTAATAAATCTTCTAATAATTCATCACTAACAAAAGCTATCTTATTATATTCTTGTTCTGGAATATCTTCAAAAGCTTTCATATATACTTTTAAATTAGGTTTTCTTTCTTTAACAGCTTCTGAAATAATTATTTTTTTAAAATATTTTTTTATATCTTCTCTTTCTAAAATGTATTCTACATTTCTAATTGAATTATTACTTATAATACCTAGATAATATCCTTTCTCATACAATTTAATAATTGTATTTCTTGTTTCTTTATCTAAAATATGAGATTCTAATAATAACATATCAATTTCTTCTAAATCCTCTTTAGATATATTTAAGATTAATGATAAATCTTCATATATCTCTTTTTCTGTAATCTTTCCATCCTTTATTGCTGCCAAAAGTTGTCTTGCGCAGTCAAATCCGCAGCCCGGCATCTGAAGATTGGAGCCGTTTCGGATTCCTTTTGTAAAATCATTGCCGCCGCCCCAGTCGGTGACGACAAATCCAAGATCGGAAGAGCACACGTCT
>USJA01000016.1 GCA_900554875.1 uncultured Clostridium sp.
TATTGTTATATTTATAAATTTAAAATCAAGTCCATTTTCTTTTACTTTCATAAAAGGCCCTCCCAAAATATTTATATTTCAAATTTTTCTTCTAAATACGTATTAATATTTATATCTGTTTCGTATACGTTATCATCTATCATTATTTCTGAATTTTTTATATTAACAAAAATCTGATGTTCAGGTATATACATATAAATTGTATAATCTATCTTCTGATCTTTATCAATTAATTTTAAATTACTTTTTCTTACTCTTATATTATCAAAAAATTCTTTTAGTTTTTGTTTGTTCTCATAAGAATTAATTTCTATTGTATTTTCATTACTTATGTTTTTTATACATATATATTGTGAATTGTCTATTTTACTTGAAAAATCATATATTTTATTTATCTGGCAAAATTTATGTCTTAAGTTATATACAAGCAATACATTACCAAATATAACTATTAAAATAAATATAGCAAATACAATCTTTTCAAGTACTTTTTTTAGTAATATTTTCATAGGATACCTCCCCCTACACGGTACATTTTATCATATAAACTAACATCTGTAAATATATACTATAATTATTATATGCAATTTTTCCATCCAATTATATGTATTTTTCTTTTTTATAAAATAAAAAGATGAGCAGTATGCCCATCTTATACCCTATTCTTCAACTTCTTCGAATTGCGAATTGTATAGTCCAGCGTAAAATCCATCCTTTTTTAATAGTTCATCATGAGTTCCCTGTTCTACAATATCTCCATGATTCATTACAAGTATTAAGTCCGCATTTTTTATTGTAGATAATCTATGTGCAATTATAAAACTAGTTCTACCTTTCATAAGGTTATCCATCGCAGACTGTATTTGTTGTTCAGTTCTTGTATCTATAGAACTAGTTGCCTCGTCTAATATTAAAATTTTAGGATCAGTAAGTATTACACGAGCAATTGTTAAAAGTTGTTTTTGACCAGCAGATACATTACTAGATTCCTCATTTAGCACTGCATTATATCCATTTGGCAATGTTTTTATAAAATGATGAACATGAGCTGCCTTAGAAGCTTCAACAATTTCACTATCTGTTGCATCTTCTCTTCCATATTTTATATTATCCTTAACAGTTCCATTAAATAGCCATGTATCTTGAAGTACCATACCAAACATTTTTCTAAGTTCTCCTCTATCAAAGTCTTTTATATTATGACCATCTACAAGAATTGCTCCACTATTTACATCATAAAATCTCATAAGTAATTTTACCATAGTAGTCTTACCAGCTCCAGTTGGTCCAACAATTGCAATCTTTTGACCTTCTTTTACATCTGCATTAAAATCATTTATTATTGTCTTATTAGGATCATATCCAAAATGAACGTGTTCAAATTTTACATTTCCTTTTAATTTAGCTACATCTATTTTACCTTTGGATGTATTTATTTCCTCTTCTTGTTCTAAGAACTCAAATACTCTTTCAGCCGCAGCAACCATTGATTGTAACATGCTAGATACCTGTGCAATTTGGTTTATAGGCTGTGTAAATTGCTTATTATATTGTATAAAACTTTGAATATTACCAACTGTAATTTTTCCATTTACAGCAAGATAGCCACCTAAAATTGCAACTGCAACATATCCTATATTTCCAACAAAATTCATAACTGGAAACATAAGTCCAGATAAAAATTGTGATTTCCATGCAGAGCGGTATAACTCATCATTTGCCTTATCAAATTCTTGCATTACGGAATTTTCTGAGTTAAAAGCTTTTATTATCAAGTGTCCACCATATACCTCTTCTACTTGACCATTTACATGCCCTAAAAAGTCTTGTTGCTTTTTAAAGTACTTTTGAGATTTTTTTACAATCTTAGATACTATAAATGCTGATATCGGAAGTATTATCAAAGATACAATTGTCATAGAAATACTTATTGAAAACATCATTATAAGTATACCAATAATTGTACATATAGAAGTAATTATTTGTGTTATACTTTGATTCAAATTCTGTGACAATGTATCTATATCATTTGTTACTATTGATAAAACTTCGCCATTCGTTTTTTTGTCAAAATATTTCATAGGTAATCTATTTATTTTCATTGCAAGGTCATTACGTAATTTATATGTTAATTTTTGTGATACGGATGTCATTGTAAAACCTTGTATAAATGAAAACAGTGCACTAATAATATATAATATTAAAAGTGTAAGTATTATTCCAGCAATTTTAGAGAAATTAATTCCATCCCCACCTGAAACTTTACCAACTAATCCATTAAATATCTCAGTTGTAGCATTTCCAAGTATTTTAGGTCCTACTATTGCAAATATTGTACTTCCTATTGCAAATATTATTACAATTGCAAGTTGAATTTTATATTTTGATAAATAATCATTTACTAATTTTTTTGTTGTTCCTTTAAAGTCTTTTGCTTTTTCCACAGCACCTCTTCCACCAGGTCCGTGTCCTCCCATTGGAGGTCTTTTTTCATTATTTGCCATTTTCAAGTTCCTCCTTTGAAAGTTGAGATAATGCAATTTGTTTGTATATCTCACAATTTTCCATCAATTCTTCATGTCTACCAATTCCTGCTATTTTTCCTTCTTCAAGCACAATTATTTTATCAGCATCAAGAATTGTACTAATTCTCTGAGCAACAATTATAACTGTTTTATTTTCTGTTTTTTCTTTTAGAGCAGCTCTAAGTTTACTATCAGTTTTTAAGTCAAGTGCTGAAAAACTATCATCAAAAACAAATATTTCTGGATTTGTTGCAATAGCTCTAGCTATAGATAAACGTTGCCTTTGTCCTCCAGATACATTTGTACCACCTTGTGATATTTCTTCATCATATTTTTTAGGTTTACTCTCTATAAATTCTGTAGCCTGTGCAATTGTAGCTGCTTTAATCATATCATCATCACTCATAGATGGGTCTCCATATTTTATATTTGATTTAATTGTACCTGTAAATAACATTCCTTTTTGTGGTACAAATCCAATTTTGCTTCTTAAATCTCTTTGTGAAACATCTTTGATATTAACACCATCTATTAAAAGTTCTCCACCTGTAACATCATAAAAACGAGGTATTAAATTTACTATTGTTGATTTACCACTTCCTGTACTACCTATTATCGCAGTAGTTTTACCAGGTTCTGCAATAAATGAAATATCCTCTAATATCTCACTGTCTGCATCAGGATATTTAAACGATACATCCTTAAATTCAACAAGTCCCTTTTTATTATCATCAAAATCTTTAGTTTTATCTTTGTCTTTAATACTTGGTATTGTATCAATTACTTCATTAATACGTCTTGCAGATACAGCAGCACGTGGTAACATTATTGATATCATAGAAATCATTAAAAAGCTCATTACAATTTGCATAGTATATTGAATAAATGCCATCATGTCTCCCACTTGCATTATTCCACCATCTACATTATGTCCCCCTACCCAAACAATAAGAAGAGTAATTGAATTCATTATAAACATTAGAAGTGGCATCATCATACTCATTGACCTGTTTACAAAAATACTGGCTTTCATTAAATTTTTATTAGCGTCATCAAATCTTTTTTCTTCTTTCTTTTCTGTATTAAAAGCTCTTATTACTGGAAGACCAGTTAAAATTTCACGAGATACTAAATTTAATTTATCAACCAAATCTTGTAATTTTTTAAATTTAGGCATTGTAAGTAAAAATAATGTACCAACAATTCCAATAATGCATAAAATTGCAAGACCAATAATCCATGCCATTGATGTATCACTATTTGTAAGTACTCTAATAAATCCTCCAATACCTATTATTGGGGCATAAACTACGACTCTAAATAACATTGTAATTAAAATTTGAATTTGTTGAATATCATTTGTGCTACGAGTAATTAATGAAGCAGTTGAAAATTCATTAAATTCTTTTGTTGAAAAGCTAAGAACTTTTTTAAATACTTTATCTCTAAGTGTATTTCCAAGTTTAGCGGCAACTCTTGATGAAAGAAGCATAATAGTAACAGCAGATACCATACTTACAAGCGAAATCCCAAGCATTTGAATACCTGCAAATACAATATATCTATTTTGAATTTTATCTACATCCACATCTAATCTTTTATATTCCTCTTTTACAGAAGATATAGCGGCCTGATCTACTATAGTTCCTTGCATTTTATCTATTTGCTCATCTATATTACTAATGACCTTTTCAAGACTTTCCTTAGGCATAGTCTTTAATATATCCATTAAAGGCATATCCTTCATAGCTTGTTTTTGAGGATCAGGTACATTTTCAAGTAACCCATCTTTTATTTTTACTGACATTTCCTCATTTTGCATTAAATAAACTTCAACTAAAGGCTTTTTTAAACTATCTTCCAATTCACTTTTTTCATTTTTGCCCAGTTTATTTAAAACGTATATATCTTCATTTTGTAAAGCAGGATATTCTTTTAAATATTTATTATATTCATCATTATTTACATTATTTTTTGACACTAATGTATAGTAATTTAATATTTTTTCATCATCATCTGTAAACATTAAAAGATTATCCATTTCATTTTTTGAAATAGCCTCAGGTATAGCTGTTTCTATTCCACCTTGTTGGATTCCTGTATTTACAATCTTGGACGTATAATCAGGAAGTGCAAGATCAGATGCAGCTTGCACGCACAAAAGTGCAACAATAACTATAACTGAAACCCAAGTCTTTCTTAAATATTTAAGTATTTTTAACATTTCTCTTTTCTCCTTTCCCCCTATTAACATATTCTTTTGTTTTGTTTATAAGCCTAATAATTTCTAGAGAGTCCTCTTCACCCATATATTTAATATATTCTTCTAGTAAACCTGTTAATTTATTATCGACCTCTTTAGTAAAATCCTTCCCCTTAGCAGACAAATAGATATATATATTTCTTCTATCTTTTGTATCTATTTTCCTTTTAATTAGCCCTTTTTCTTCAAGAGAAGTAATTATTGGCGTAACTGTTGATGGTGCAAGTTTTATTTTATCACGTATTTTACTTAGTAATATTTTATTATCATCGCCCATATTTCTTATGATAAACAAAACTATCCTTTCATTTACTGATAAGTCATCACCAATACAAATACTATGAGATTTTACCCTTTTTAATTCCATCATTGATTCTATTAAATCATATACTAAATCTTCATTTTTCATTTCAGCACCCCAATGTTTTGTATACCGAAATATTTTAACATAGAATTTTTTAAATGTAAAGGGTTACACTGTGAAAATTCAGTGAAAATGGTAGTTATTCAATAACAAATAATATACCATAAAAAAATAGTGAAAAAGAATTATTATTTTCTAATTCACTATTTTTTTTATAATTCATGTATGTTAATTTTCTATAAAATACCGTATTATATCTTAAAATCACATAAATATTTTTCTCGTTTTTCTAGCAGAAACATTAAGTGCAATTGCTATAGCCATACCATTTGTAATTAAGCTACTTCCCCCATAGCTTACAAAAGGAAGTGGTACACCCGTTATTGGTAAAAGTCCTATTGTCATACCAATATTTTGAACAAAGTGAAAAAATATAAGTCCAGCTACACCTATTGTCATAAAACTTGAAAATTCATCAGGTGCATATTTTGATATTCTAATTAACCTAATTAATAGTATAGTAAATAAAATTACAACTATTGCTGATACGATAAATCCCATTTCTTCCGATATAACTGAAAATATAAAATCAGTAGATTTAATTGGAAGATAACCATATTGTGTTTGTGCTCCTTTTAGTATCCCAGTTCCAAATAGCATTCCAGATCCTACAGCAATTTTTGATTGTATCGCATTATATCCACTTCCAAGTGGATCAAGTTCAGGATTTATAAATACCTTAATTCTTTCCTGTTGCGTTGGATTAAGTACAAAAAAGTAAACAAGTGGAACAAGAATTGCTACTGCAAGTATTCCTACAAATATATATCTATATTTTATACCAAATTTAAACAACATAAATATAGCTATTACTACGAAAGCCATTGCTGTTCCAAAATCAGGTTGCAACATAATCAAAATAACAGGAAGTAAAAAAGTAAGTAGCATTACTAAAATCATAATAATTTTTTTCTTCTTATCATTCTTATTTATATTATTTTTATAAATTGTTGCAAGCTTTGCTGCACATATGATAAATCCAATTTTCATAAGTTCCGATGGCTGATATAGGATACCTCCTAAATTAAACCAGCTGCTTGCTCCCATAAGGGAAGGCATAAATAGAACTAACATTAACAAAATTAAATTTATGCCGTATAATATATATCCTGCTATATCAAACACCTTGTAATCGACTGCCCATATTACAATCATCATTACGAACACAGCAGCCATCCACATTATTTGCTTTATATATTCATCTTTATTTACATCTGTGTTATATCCTGCCGAAAATATTGCTATAACTCCAATTACAAAAAGAAGAAGAACTGTAACTAATACAACATAATCTGTATTTTTTAATAAACTTTTAAGCAATAAAATTTCCCCCTTACATATTTTTATGAGTTAAAGAATGTTTTGTATGCAAGGTAAGTCATGTATGTATCATACACACTTACTACTTCAAATGGAGAATGCATTGCAAGTACTGGCGTACCACAATCAATTACATCTATTCCCTTGTTTGCAAGTATATACGCAATTGTTCCTCCACCGCCTTTTCCTTGTTTTCCAAGTACTCCAAATTGATATATAACATCATTCTTATCAAATATTTGTGTTACTTCAGATGTAAATTTTGCAGTAGCTTCACTAGCACTATATTTACCACTTCCACCTGTATATTTTTCAATAGCAATACCGCAGCCAATAACATTACCATTTGGAACATCTGACACTTCATCATAGTCTGGATCAACAGCTGCTGTAACATCAGCAGATAACATTTTTGAATTATAGTACATCTCTAATTCACTTAATTCTTTATTTCCAGTCTTTGAAATAATCATTTTTGAAAACAAGTCAAAAGCTTGTGTACTCATTGAAGTATTACCAACGCTTCCTATTTCTTCTTTATCTACTAAAAGACAAATAGCAGTTTTATTTAATTTTTTATTTTCACTTGCTGCATCTATTATAGCTTTTACATTTGCATATGAACAAACTCTATCATCATGTCCATATCCACCTATCATACTTTTATCAAAGCCAATATATCTAGTTTTAAAAGCTGGAACAATTGAAATATCTGATCTTACAAAATCAATTTCTTTAATACCATATTTTTCATTTAAGATTTTTAAAATATTTTCTTTTACTTTGTTCTTCTTTGCTTTTTCATCCTTTATATTTCCAACAAGTACAGACATTTTTTCTGCATCAATAAATTCAGTTGCATTTTTACTAAGTTGATCTTTGGCAAGGTGTGGAAGTAAATCTGCTATTGTAAAGCAAAAATCATCATCTTCTCCGCCAACTGAAATTTCAACTTTTTCATTATCTTCAGTATATACAACTCCATGCATTTCAAGTGGTATAGATAGCCATTGATACTTTTTAATACCACCATAAAATTGAGTTTTAAATAACGCCATATTTTGGTTTTCTATAAGTGGCATTGGTTTTAAATCAAGTCTTGGACTATCAATATGTGAACCTACTATATTTACACCGTTTTTTAGATCATCTTTACCTATTACTGAAGCAAATATAGATTTTTCTTTATTTACAAAATATACTTTATCTCCAACATTTAATTTTTCACATTCAGTAATATCTTTAAATCCAGCATCTTTTAACATCTTTAAACATTCAGTTGCACACAAATATTCAGTTCTTGCCTTATCTAAAAATTCCATATATTTTTTTGAATATTTTTTAGCGTTTAATATTTCTTCCTCATCAACATTATTATATATGTCTTTTCTTTCATAACATAGTTTCATACCATCTACCTACCTTTTCTAATTTTCTATTATATAATATTTCTTAATTTTGTATAAATTATTACAATAATTTAATTTTTATATATTATTTTACAAGATAAATTTCATCTTGCAAATGAGTAAGTGGAACACCTCCATATTTTGTTACCTGGATCATTTCCTCAATTGAGCCTCCATTTGAAATGTTTACTCTAGGCTCTAAAGTATAAACGCCATTTTCAATAAGTTCTAAATTTGCAAGCTTAGATTTTTTTATAGAAATTATAGCTCCAATATCATGTACTTCCTTACCAACAGGATGGCCAGTTGCATGATTATATTCTGGATAACCCGCTTTTATAATTTCATCACGTACAACCTTATCTACTTTATATGCTTTTACACCAGGCCTCATTTCATCAATACCATCTGATATAGAATTAACCAAAGTATTAAATACCTTCATAACTTGTTTTGGAGGACTAAATTCATTTTTTTTAAGTGCATATCCCATTCTTTGCATATCTGTATATAAAACCATCTCATCACTAAACGTAGCTTTTATTCCAAAATCAAAATATATAGTATCTCCCCTAAATAACTTTTTCGTACTTGGTAGCGAATGACCACCTTTTGCAAGATTTATACCTGTAAGTACAATAGGGCAATTTTCCCATGCCATATCATATGATACGATATCATTTGAGCCAACATATAACTTCATTATTTCATCAGTAATTCTTTTTGTTTTATTTACAATTTGAATTTCATTATCCCCTATTTGTATTTTTTTAAACGTTTCTTCTAAAATTCTGTTTGTAATATCAGCAAGAAGTTTTAGTCTATTTATCTCTTTTTCAGTTTTTCTTGACTCTAAATCATATATCATTTTCTCAGCTGATTCAAATTTTACCTTCTTTTTATATTTTAAATATGGCTTTTTCAAAATTTTAGTTAAATATACATAATCTCCATGACTCATTATATCTGTATTTCTATCTGACATAGTAGAAAAGTTAAGACATATTTTATTACTAAAATTTAAATCTGCAATTATATTTTCTAAAATAATGTCAAGTTCATCTCTTGATTTATATGAAAAGAACTGAACTTTTTTTGGATCATATTTTAATTTTTCAACATTATCTTTATCTAAACTAGATAAAATGATATATACTTTTTCAGTTGAGATTATACATATAGTATTACTTGCTAAATGCTTAGTAAAATACTTACAAAATATTCTATCACTATTTTCATTGTTATACATTACCCAAATATTTTTATTATACTTTTTTAATACATTTTGGATTAGACAAGTCATATTACATATCCTTTACTAACTCTACAGTTTGATTTGCAATTTCAAGTTCTTCATTTGTTGGAATAAGATAAATTTTTATTCTTGATGAATCTGTTGAAACAAGTCCTTCACCTCTAAAAGCCTCTTTATTCCTTTTAGCGTCTAATTCAATTCCTAGTTCTTCCATATTTGACACTGCATTTGCAATTTCATCGTCGTTGTTTTCCATTATTCCTCCAGTAAATACAATTGCATCAACATGATTTAATTCAGCCATATATGCACCAATATATTTCTTTATTCTTTGTGTTTGCATTTTTCTCATTAAAATTGCATCTTTATTCCCTTCAAGAGCTGCATCTTTCATAAGTCTAAAATCACCAATTCCAGTAAATCCAATTCTTCCTGATTTTTTATTTAGTAAATCATCCATTTCATCTACAGAATAATTTTCAATTCTCATTATTTTTAATATTACAGCAGGATCTATATCTCCACATCTAGTTTCCATTATTAAGCCTTCAAGTGGAGTATATCCCATAGATGTATCATAAGATTTTCCATTTTTTATTGCACATACACTTGCTCCACCACCAATGTGACAAATAATAGCATTTATTTCATCTTTATTTTTTCCCATTAATTTAGCAAGTCTTCTTGTTATATATTGATATGATGTTCCATGTGCTCCATATCTTCTTATATGATTATTTGTATAGTATTTTTTATCAATAGCGTAAAGATAATTATAGTCTGGCATTGTTTGGTGAAATGCTGTATCAAAAACAACAACATTTGGTATACTACTTGCAACCTCTCTTATTGCATTTATTCCCATTACAGCACCTTTATTATGAAGTGGTGCAATTTCTGCAAGTTCCAAAATATCTTCTACTACATTATCATCAACAATTACTGCTTTGTTATATTTTTCACCACCAGCAACAACTCTATGACCTATAGCTGATATTTCATTAATATCACTTATTACACCAATTTTTTCATCTTGAAGTGTATCAAGCAAAACTTTCATACCAACTTTATGATCAGGCATAGATACAGGTACTTCATCCAATTTTTTTCCATCTCTTAAATTTTTATAAATTAAATTTGAATCCTCATAACCAATCTTATCACATCTTCCCTTTGCAATAACCTCATCTTTTGCCATATCAATTAATTGATATTTTATTGTGGAACTTCCACAGTTAATTACTAGTACTTTCATTTAAAATCCCCCTTTTATACTACTAATTTATATACTACATACTTTGAATACAAGTTATAGCTATAACTCCAATAATATCATTAACACTACACCCTCTGGACAAGTCATTTACTGGTTTATCCATTCCTTGTGTTATTGGACCTAAAGCTGTCATATTTCCAAAGCGTTCAGCAATTTTATATGCAATATTTCCAGACTCCAGATTTGGAAATATAAGTACATTTGCCTTACCTGCAACACTACTATTAGGTGCTTTTATTTTTGCTACATCTTCAATTATCGCAGCATCTAATTGTAACTGTCCATCTATGTTTATCTTATTATTTACTTCTTTTACTCTTCTTACAACATTTTGTAATTTAATTACATTTTCATCTTTTATATCATCTAATGTTGAATACGATAAAAGTGCAATTTTAGGTTCTTCATTTAATAACTTCTTAAAGCTATCATATGATTCTAAAACAATTTCTACTAAATTATCTTCAGTAGGATTTATAACAAGTCCACAATCTGAAAAAATGAATTTACCTGACAAACCTAAATTTTTATTTGGTGTTTGCATTATAAAAAACGATGATACAAGGTCTAATCCTTTTCTTGCTTTTATAATCTGTAATGCAGGTCTAAGGCTGTCTGGCGTTGAATTACATGCACCACACACCATTCCATCAGCATCATTGTTCTTTAGCATCATTGTTGCATAATATATTTTATCATTTAACAAATTATCTGCATCATCCAAGGAAATTCCTTTATGCTTTCTTAATTTAAAAAGTTCTTCTTTATACAATTTCCTTTTTTCCGATTTTAAATTATCTTCAATTTTTATACCTGACACATCAATATTATTATTAATACATCTACTTAAAATTTCTTCTCTATTTCCAATTAATATAATATTTGCTATTTTTTCTTTTACAGCAATACTTGCTGCTTTAAGTATACGTATATCTTCTGATTCAGGTAAAACAATTGTTTTTAAATTTTGCTTTGCTCTATATATCATATCATAAGTTACACCTGTATATTCCATATATCCCCCTTATTCTTTAATTCTACCTATATTCTCTATATTATCAAAAATTTTCATATAAGAGATATTATCAAATCCTTTTATATATTTTTGATATACAACATTTGTAGTTTTTGCCATTATTCCAATACACGATACTTCACTAGATATAGCATTTTTTAAAGTTTGGACATTTTCTTCAATATTTAATACATCGCTATTTTTTACATTTTCAATTGCAGAATTTGTTATATCATTTACATTTATATAATCATACAGATATTCAATATTTGGACTATCGTTTATATAAATAGTTGATAAGACAATATCGTAATCTTTCGCATTTACTTTTTCTGTAATTTCATTTTCAGATAGTTTTAAAACATTTATCCTTATTCCAACTTTTTCAACCATTTTTTTAATACTATCTGCAATATTTACCTTTACAGTATCATCTTTATTTACAAGTAAATTCAATTCAAGTTTTTGATATTCATATCCATCATTTTTTGTATAAATACCACTAGTTTTCTTCCATCCATTAATTAATAATGCATTTTCTGCAGCATATAAGTCATATTTATATTTAACATCTGAATATATGTATGGAATATCAATTACTTCTGAAAACTTCATATCAACATTTTTTACTATTTCATCTCTATTTATAGCATAAGCAATAGCTTGCCTTACTTCTTTTTTCTTGTATAGAGCAGAATCCTTATTTCCAAGTAAGAATACTGTTTCACCATCTCTATATTTTTTTACATTATATTCTCTTTTTCCAATAAGCTGCATAATACTATCAGATGATGCTGTAAACATATCAATATTTCCATTTCTAAAATTATCCACCATATCATCTGTATTTCCGTAATTTGTAAGAGAAATTACACCCAAAGTACTTTTAGACGAGTTTTTTACAAGAGAAACACTATTTAAAGAAACATCATTCATAATGTATTCTGTACTTTTATTTGAGCTATCATTTATAGGGAAAACAAGACTATATACAAAAAATGGATCAGGATTTAAAAGTGATACATTTATTATACTCTCATCTTCTCTTATCATCTTATCTATATTTGAAATTTTACTATAATATATACTATAGATCGGAAGAGCAC